>NZ_JBFRIY010000059.1:0-79459 GCF_041468565.1 Shewanella sp. 10N.286.54.B9 | reverse complement strand
CCCAGTAGATTACCTTAACCAGCTCCATTTACAACCCTGTTTTATAACAAAAATTTTTCATCTCCCACGGCAATGCCACCCGTCAATCACAGGTCTCTCTCCCACTGCTCTCAGTCTTGTTGACTTGTTTTTAATTCTTCCAATGAAGACGTCAAACTCGTACTTCTTAATTCCGCACAAATCACACAATCTATCGACAAGCCATATTTATCCATCACGGCTTGCCAGTCTGGTAAGCTTGGCATTTTATAATCAGCTTGCCCTAGTGCTTGCCTCGCTTGATTCAAGCGGACTAACTGACTGGGGTGGTAAAATCCGTAATAGCGGATCATCTGTTGGTTAGGGAGCGGTAGGTGACGTAAAATCTGCCGTTCAAAATCCGCGATAGCATACCGACTTCTGACCATTTTATGAGTGCGGTGATCGCGATACTTAAATAGCACCTGTTCCGCTTTTATCCCTAATATTTGGTGGTTTTTCAGTGCTCCGCCACGTAAGTAGCGCGCTAAATATTTTGCCACTCCAAAGCCATGGCTGTAAGGCTTACACGCGTAAACCTGCCATTTAACTCTGCCTAATTTATTAAGCAAATTGATTAGTGTTGTTGTGCTCTGAGCATTTGGCAACGAAACCTTACCTTCGTCGATCGCCACTTTCAATTTTGCAATCAATTTTCCCCTAAACATTCGCTTCACTATTTCAGCGGGTAATAAATGTTTACTGCGCGGTTGTCGCCATTTCTTCTGTTCATCGAGTCCTCCATGACTTATTAAGCAATGTATATGTGGGTGATCACTTAAATTTCGCCCCCAAGTATGCAGGGCAAGTAAGAACCCCACCTGTACACCTAAATGTCGTTTATCGCAGAGGAGGGTTTTTAATGTTTCAGCCACACTGCTGAACAATACACCTTGAAACCAAGCACGATTGAAGCGCCAAAGTGGCAAAAGCTCATGAGGACAAGTAAAGATCCAATGATGGTGTTGAGTATCAAGTAATCGAGCAGACCAATCGGTAAGCCACTGCTCGCGTTTTACTGATTGGCATTGCGGGCAACCTCGGTGTCTACGGAGTTATAGAACACACCACATAAATGGCCTTGTTCACAATATTGCCCGTGACTGCCCATTTTTTGCGTCCGGCAGGCCGTGATTGCGTCGATAGCTTTGTGTTGATAGCGCGGCAACTTAATCCCGAAATGTTCGGGTAGATATTGAGTGAAAAGTTGTTGTAAGGAATATTGCGTCATAGCAATAAATGTAGACTATACTGTATAAAAAACCAGTGTCATTTAAATGGGGAAATAACGGATAGGAACCTTCTCCGGACTCCGTCCGGCATGTCCAACAGCTTATTCATTAGTCGCTCGATAACGTTCTCGGCAACTAGTTAATTTTTGAACAAGTTATCACTGCTAAAGCATTGCTGTAAATAGAAAATTTCTACGTTGAAGTGATAGAAGCTGCCTTGTTGGCATAGGAGAAAGAGAGCCTAGGGTGTTCAATGGGTCCGTGTATCACTTTTTTACATTTTCTATAGTTTTGATTTTTATCGGTTTTTTTAAATTTTAAAAAATTATCGATGCCTGGCAGCGCTGTTTTTGGCATCTTTATTTGCGCAATAATTGGTGTTTTGGGTCACTTTCAATTATACCTGTATATCCATACAGTATATTTTTGGGGTAACTATGAAAGAATCCGGTTACATTAGTGCTATCAGAACTGAAATAAGAGTGCGTCACTACAGCTATCAAACTGAGAAGTCATATCTGTACTGGAATCGATATTTCATTAACTACTGTCAGATCAGCCATGGTTCAGAGATTTCGGCCTCAAAAATTGGTCAGTTCTTATGTTATATCGCTGAGCAGTGCAATGTTTCGGCAAGCACACAAAAACAAGCACTATGTGCGCTTGTTTTTGCTTGTCGTTTCGTACTAAAGATGGATACAGCTGGGCTAGATTTTCCCTATGCAAAAGCACCAAAACGTATACCCCAAGTACTTTCTGCGGAAGAAGCTAAACAAATCATCAGTCAATTGTATGGCTACCATTATTTAATAGCCGGGATCCTGTTTGGATCAGGACTTAGGTTAAAGGAAGCGCTGCGGTTAAGAGTAAAAGATATTGATCTAACTGAGAAGTCCATTTTTGTTCATCAAGGTAAAGGTAATAAGGACAGGGTTTGTATTCTGCCTAGTGAACTTATATTACCGTTAAAAGCTCAAATTGAATCCGTTAAATCAGTTCACAATAGCGATCTTAGGGCGGGGTTTGGCCTAGCTTCCTTACCAATATCTCTGATTAAAAAATACCGAAACAGTGCTAAAAAATTTCATTGGCAGTTTGTCTTCCCCGCAAGTCGACGGTGTCTTCATCCTAGTGATGACTATATTTGTCGGCACCATATTCACCCTACGGCATTTTCAAAAGCATTACGTCTCGCGACGAAGCAAGCGGCAATTGATAAGCGCGTTACAGCGCATACGTTTAGGCACTCATTTGCGACAGCATTATTGAGAAAAGGCTATGACTTGCGAACGATTCAGGAGTTATTAGGTCACACAGATATTAAAACAACACAAATTTATACTCATGTTATTGGTACTCATACCAGTGGTGTAGTGAGTCCGTTCGACGCGTAAACATTTTGAAAATTAAACATTAAAAAGCACGGCCGATATTGAGCAGCCGTGCTTGCTGTTGCGCGGAGAGGGGACCTAGACGTTAGTCGTTAGGTATTTGCTGTTACCTTGCCGTCGCAGCCTTCATATTACGAGTAAACTCTGCGAGTGCGTTAAGCAGCTGCGCTTCATTGTCTTTGTTGGCATCAATGATTTTAACCACCGCTGAGCCTGAAATCGCGCCTGCTGCCCCTGCATCAATGGCGGCTTTCACCTGTTTAGGCTCTGCAATACCAAAGCCCAGTAGCGGCGGCGCACCATTAAACTCTTTTAGGCGGTTTAGAATATCAGTGATTGGCATACCGGCTTTTGATTCTGTGCCGGTCACGCCTGCGCGCGATAACAGGTAGGTATAACCTTCACCTTTATCGCTGACAAGTTGTAATGTTTCGCTGTCGGCATTGGGCGGTGCAATAAATATCGGTGCGACGTTATGCGCTTTTGCCGATGCAATGAATGGCTCAGCTTCTTCAACGGGCACATCGGCGATAAGTACTGAGTCAACGCCTGCGGCTTGCGCTCTGGCATAAAATACGTCAATCCCATTCGCGTAAACCAGGTTGGCGTAAAGCAGCAAACCAATCGGTAACTCTGGGTATTTAGCGCGCACAGCGCTCAGCATGTCGAAGCATTGCGACGGCGTTGTCCCTGCGGCGAGTGAGCGCAGGTTGGCACCTTGGATCACCGGGCCGTCAGCCAGCGGATCAGAAAAGGGGAAGCCAAGCTCTAGCGCATCGGCGCCATTTTCGACTAGGGTGTCGATTATCTTCAAAGACAGTTCAGGAGACGGATCGCCTAAAGTGACAAAAGGAACAAATGCGCCTTGGTTTTTCTCATCTAGTGCGGCAAAGGCTGCCTGATAACGATTACTCATTGCCACTCTCCTGCGTTGTTGAGTTGTCTGCTTGCTGCTTTTCTAAAATGTCAGCTACGGTGAAAATATCTTTGTCACCACGGCCCGATAGATTAACCACTAGTAAGGTTTCTTTGGTGGCTGCTTTGGCAAGTTTGACAGCGTAGGCAAGGGCGTGCGCTGACTCTAGCGCGGGAATAATGCCTTCGCTACGAGCTAACAGTTGGAAGGTTTCTAGTGCTTCATCATCGGTTGCTGACTCATAAGTTGCACGACCGGTTGCGGCAAGGTGTGCATGCTGCGGTCCAACAGATGGGAAGTCGAGCCCTGCAGATACAGAGTAAGACTCTTCAATCTGACCCTCGCTGTCTTGCATCAATGGCGCTTTCATACCAAAGAATATGCCAGTTTTACCATGCTTTAACGGCGCGCCATGCATTGGGGTATCGATACCTTTACCCGCAGGTTCAACCCCAATTAATGCCACTTCCTCTTCATCGATGAAGTCGGCGAACATACCGATAGCATTTGAGCCTCCGCCGACACAGGCGATAACGGCATCGGGCAGGCGACCTTCACGCTCGAGGATCTGCTGCTTAGTTTCTGCGCCAATCATGCGCTGAAATTCACGCACAATCGTTGGGAATGGGTGTGGTCCAGCTGCGGTGCCTAACAGGTAGTGCGCTTTATCGTAACTGGCAGACCAATCACGCATCGCTTCATTACAGGCATCTTTTAGAGTGGCAGAACCTGAAGTCACAGGAATAACTTCTGCGCCCATTAGTTTCATTCTAAAAACGTTAGGTGACTGGCGTTCAACATCTTTGGCGCCCATATACACTTTGCATTTTAAGTCGAGCAGCGCACAAGCAAGGGCGGTGGCTACACCGTGTTGGCCAGCGCCGGTTTCGGCGATGATCTCTTTCTTACCCATGCGTTTAGCGAGTAAGGCTTGGCCTAATACTTGGTTGGTTTTGTGCGCGCCGCCGTGGAGCAAGTCTTCACGTTTTAGGTAGATCTTAGCCAGTGGGTTTGGGCTAAGATTACGGGTGAGCGTGAGTGCTGTTGGACGACCGGCATAGTTCTTTAGTAGGTCGGTAAACTCTTTTTGAAACGCTTCATCTTGTTGCGCTTCGATAAAGGCTGTTTCTAGCTGTTTTAATGCAGGCATTAAAATTTGTGGTACGTACATGCCGCCGTATTCCCCAAAGTAGGGGTTTAACTTACTCATAATATGGTCCTTTATCTTTCATTTCTAACGCGATGCTAAGGTTATTAGCATCGCGTGGGATTCGATTCATTTGTACGGTAACGAGTACCGTAAATAGTGCTTTATCTAGTATTGACGCAACTTGGCAAAAGTTTGGCTGATCAGTTGATGATCTTTAACGCCAGGGCTTTGCTCGAGGCCGCTGTTAAAGTCGAGCCCGTAGAACCCTTGGCTAGCTGCTTGCTTAGCATTATCTGCACTTAAGCCGCCAGCGAGCAGTGCGTCGCTGCGATTAGGGAGTGACTGTTGCCAATCAAAGGCTTGGCCTGTGCCGCCAAATTGACCATCGCTTTTACTGTCAAACAAGATGCGGTCGGCATTTTTCGGTACGTTAAGCTCGACATTGTTAGTGCTGCTATCAATAGCCACGGCTTTCCAAACTTGGCATTGACTGTTTTGTTTTATCAATGCCTGTTTTAGTGTGTCAATTTCAAGCGAGGTTTCACTGCCGTGCAGTTGCACCGCATAAAGACCTAATTGCTTTGCAATTGCGGCAATTTCATCACTATTTTCGTTAACAAAAACGCCCACTAAGTTAAGCTTATAAGTTGTGGCATTTAATGCTGTCACCAATTCAACGGCTTGTGCCTTGGTCACTGCTCGTGGCGATTTTTGTGCAAAAATAAGTCCGCCATAGACTGCACCTTGTTTTGCCACTTCAATCAAGTCTTCGAGGCGGGTTAAGCCGCAGACTTTATTGTGGCCCAAGGTTAATGTTCTGCAGGCTAAGTCTAGATCCTCTTCAGCCATTAATGAACTGCCAACCAAAAAGCCGTCGACTAATGGTGCTAACCGACGCACTTGCGCTTGATTGTAGATCCCCGATTCACTGATCACGACTCTGTCTGCCGGAATATGCGGCGCTAAGGCTTCGGTGGTGGCGAGATCGGTCGACAAGTCGCGTAGGTTGCGGTTGTTAATGCCGATGATGGCGGCATTTAGCGCAATAGCGCGGGTCAATTCTGCTTCGTTGCTGACTTCGGTTAAAATATCTAACTGATATTTAGCCGCTTCTTCTGCGAGCCTTTGGTACTGACTATCGTCAAGCACTGAAAGCATCAGCAAAATGGCGTCTGCACCTTGGTGCGCTGCGAGTTTGATTTGGTACGTATCGACGAAGAAGTCTTTACACAAAATAGGCTGCTTGACTCGGGCGCGAACTCTTGGAATATAGTCCATATCGCCTTGGAAAAACTGCTCATCGGTGAGCACTGAGATCCCCGCAGCGTAATGGTTGTATACATCGGCGATAGCATCGACATCAAATACGTCTCTGATTAACCCTTTTGATGGGCTGGCTTTTTTACACTCTAAGATAAAGCCTGCATTGGGCGCTTTTAGTGCATCATACAAACTTCTATCAGACTGCTTAGGTGATAAGCTCTCTTCTGGAAAGCGCAGCTTTAGTGCTGCCATGTGAGCGGCTTTAGTATCAACAATTTTAGTGAGCACATTGCTCTCTTTCGCTTGGGTGTCACTGGCCATTGGTGCTTCTCTTAGATCGGTATGAATGTCTCTTGCTTGAGTACTGGCTTTAATATGCGCTTCATTACTCACAACTAGGCTCCTTTTGCTGCTTGGCTAGCATCGGCGAGGGCCGTCAGCAATGGGTAGGCTTTACCGCTTTCAATGGTCGCCAGCGCTAATGCTGTACCCGCTTTTACTGAATCCACGACACCGGCCACATACAAGGCGCAACCTGCGTTAATGGCGACAGCATTCATATGTGCCGTAGTGCCTCTACCTTGCAGTATCGCACGGGTAAATTCGGCGTTCTCTTCTGGTGCACCACCTTCAAGGTCGGTCAACTTTGCTTCTGCTACGCCTAAATCTGCAGGAGTGATGCGGTACTCACTAATTTGGCCATCTTTTAGTTCGTGCACTAAAGTATCGCCATGCAGGGCGACTTCATCAAGACCACTGCCATGGACGACCATTGCGCGTTTTATGCCGAGTGCTTTGACGACTTGTGCGATAGGTGCAACAAGCTCGGGGCTGTAAACACCTAATAGCATAAAGTCAGGATGAGATGGATTAATCAACGGCCCAAGTACATTAAATAAGGTACGTGTTTTGAGTGCTTGGCGCACAGGTACTGCGTGAGCCACACCGCCATGGTAGTGCGGCGCAAATAAAAAGCATAAGCCTAAGTTATCAAGACAATCTCGGGCGATTTCTGGCGCCATGGTTAAATCGATACCAAACTGCGCGAGTAGATCAGATGAGCCTGATTTACTCGACACGCTGCGGTTACCATGTTTGGCCACTTTAGCCCCAGCCGCGGCGGCGACAAAGGCGGCGGTAGTAGAGATATTAATGGTGTTATGACCGTCGCCGCCGGTGCCAACAATATCAACGATTCCTTGGGCGACAGTTGCTTCACTTGCATCTGGAAAGGGTTTGGCTGCGGCTCTAAGTGCATCTGCAGCACCTGATATTTCATCAATGGTTTCGCCGCGCATTTTCATCGCAACCAACATCCCAGCCATGGTGATTTGATCCATTTCACCTTGAATGATAGCGCTAACCAGTGTTTTAGCATCTTGCCGGCTTAAGCTCTCACCTCGGTAAAGTGACTCAAGCAGTAGGGCATTTTCAGTAGGTTGGCTCATGATGTTTGTCCTTTTACGTCTTGCTGGGCGAGTGATTGTGCCAAGTATTCCAGTGACTGCACTAATAACTGACTGCCAAGGGTGGTGAGAATCGATTCTGGGTGAAATTGAAAGCCGACCGCTTTATCTTGGCGGTGTATTATCGCCATTGGCATATCTTCAGTCGTCGCTATCACCTCTAAACATGCTGGAACGAGTGTTGCCACAAGACTGTGATAACGAGCAACAGGCAAAGGCGAGGGCAGGTTAGCAAAAATATCTTGTCCATTGTGAATGGTAGGACTGGCTTTGCCATGCACCACTTGCTGGGCACGCTCGACTTTACCGCCATAGTGCTCAACTAACGCTTGATGTCCTAAACAGATCCCCAACATGGGGACTTTACCTGCCACTTTGCTGATTAAGCTCATTAGCGAGCCAGCTTCGTGAGGCGCACCAGGACCTGGTGATAACACTAATGCCGCAGGCGTGGTTTCGTTGAGTAACTTGTCAGCAATAAAGTCGGCATCGACATCGTTGCGATAGATAATAACTTCATAGCCTAGGCTGCGAAATTGGTCGACAAGGTTATAGGTGAACGAGTCAAAGTTATCGAGTAGATAGATTTTCATAATCCACCTCCCATCTTAATGGCTGAAATGACGGCTTGGGCTTTTTGTCTGGTTTCATCGGCCTCAGCTTGCGGATCGGAGTCAAACACCACACCAGCGCCTGCTTGGATAAAGGCGGTGCCGTTTCTGACAAAGGCTGAGCGTATAACAATACAGGTATCCATATCGCCTAAACCGTTGAGGTAGCCAACCGCGCCGCCGTAGCTGCCGCGGCGAGTTTTTTCGGCGCCGCGAATAAGCTGCGCCGCGCTCACTTTTGGCGCTCCGGTTAATGTACCCATGTTCATACAAGCTTGATAAGCATGCAGTGCATCTAAATCGGTTCTAAGCTGACCGGTGACACGGCTAACAAGGTGCATGACGTGGGAGTAACGATCTACCTTTAATAGCTCAGGGACTTTTCTCGTGCCACTTTGGCTGATGCGGGCTACATCATTTCGAGCCAAATCAACTAACATGATGTGCTCGGACAGCTCCTTTTTATCTAACCGAAGCTCGAGTTCGTTGCGGCTATCAAGGTCAAAGTCAATCTCACCGCTTGCTGTCTTGCCGCGCTTACGGGTACCAGCGATAGGGTAGATCTCAACTTGATTAGTGCTTGCTTCATATTTAAGTGCACTTTCAGGTGAAGCGCCAAATAGCGTAAAACCTTCACCTCTAAAGTAAAACATGTAAGGGCTTGGGTTGGTCAGCCTAAGTGCACGATATGCGCCGAGTGTATTGGGGCAGGGTAGGCTGAAGCTTCGTGATGGCACCACTTGGAAGATATCACCTGCAACAATGTGCTGCTTTAAATCATTAACCGTTTGCTTAAACTCGCTATCGGATATGTTGACTTGAGTGTTGGCATCAACAGTTTTGAGATCTGGGATAGCAGTGAGTGTGGTGCAGCTTTGTTGTAACTCAGCCATACGCGCAGCAAGCTTGTTTGCTATTGCAGCATTGGCTGGTGCAAACAGGTGGGTAATAATGTCGGCACTTTGCTGCTGGTGATCAACTAAAATCAGCGTTTCGGCGAGGTAGAACAGGTAGTCTGGGCAGCTATTGTCGCCTTCAGGGACTGAAGGCAGTGGCTCAACAGTATCGATAAGATCGTAAGACAATACGCCACCAAGAAACAGATCTTCAAAAGCGGGGGTATCGCTGCAACGAATATGCTGCACCAGCATACGCAGGCCATCGAGTGGCGAGGTGGCTTTTAAGCGCGCATCTTCATCGAGCTGGGTACTGTCTTTGCAAAGCTTAACCGTTAACGCGCTAGTAGAGACATGCTCAAATTCAACATCGGCAAAGTGCTCGGCGAAAAAGGCTTTGATTGGTGCGAGTAGCGTTTGGCCGTTATCGGTGAAAGCGGTAAAAGTTAATTGGTAACCATCACAGCGGATCATCATGGCTGCGTGGGTCAAAATAATGCTTTTAAGATGGTCTTTGCTTTCTATTTCTGCAGACTCTAATAACATAGTATGTGGCGCGTCGTTGGTCACATGCTGATACAAGCGCAGCGGATCGTCATGGTAAGCGAGCGACTGCTTATTCGTCACAACTTTAGCGATAGAATTTACTGCCATGCTAAGCTCCTGCCGTAGGTAATAATGGGTTGTTCATTGTTATATCTCTTTTTAATACTTTAAAATCAAGAGCCTGCTGCTTGTGGGTTTTGTATCAAATTCTACTGCTAAAAAATTAGATACAAAAAAGCCCGCAATTGTGCGGGCTTTTTTGTTGAATTTTGTCTCAAACTGATTGAGCACAGAATTTCACACCACCCGCTAATTTGGGAAGTGCCACCACCAATTAATGTTTTGGAAAGTTGTAAACTGTGTCATTTAACGTTCAATCATGTTTGTTGTCGTGGCTATATAAAAACATTTGCAGACAAAGGCTGTCAATTGAATATTACTCTTTTTGAGAAAAGATAATGAAAAAAGCACATATGGCCGATATCGGGGGCCGTTAGCGTAAAATTTATGTGAACTCATCATGCTTTGTTCACATAACGCAGCTAAATGTGTCGGCACTTGTAAAAGTGATCGTTAAAAATAACCTGCTTTGTAGCGCTTTAAAAAGGCGAGTATCGCTGCAGTTGATAACATCTAACACGGTTTCGTTAGGATTATTAACTAAACTGATTACAAAGTGGCTATTTAAATCCCCTTTCAAGGTTAAACTCAAGTATTATAAGGGGATGAAAGATGAAAATATTAATGAAGTAAAACTGGTTGATCTACATAGCCATACCACCGCATCAGACGGCCAACTTACCCCAGCAGAACTGATTGAACGTGCCATCAGCAAAGGCGTGCAAGTTTTTGCTATTACCGACCACGACACGACTGATGGTTTAGCTGAAGCGCACCAATACAATAATAACCATGCAACCCCGCTGGAACTCATCAACGGGGTTGAAATTTCAACTCGCTGGAATAGCTTCGATATTCATATCGTAGCGCTCAATATCGATATTGATAACCAACCGATGGCTGAATTCTTAACACGTCAACGTGAATTAAGAGCAACCCGAGCCTTTGAAATTGGTGAACGTCTTGCAAAAGCAGGTATAGAGGGCGCATACGAAGGCGCCAAATTCTATGCTGGTGATGCTGCGATTAGCCGTGGCCATTATGCACGTTGGTTGGCAGAAAAGGGTTATGCCACCACCACCGCCAATGTGTTTAAGAAGTATTTGGCACGTGGAAAAACAGGGTATGCGCCTAACAATTGGGGCGATATGGCCAGCGCGATTGATATTATCCATCAAGCGGGCGGCGTTGCTGTTCTGGCTCACCCTAGCGGCTATAAGTTATCAGCCAAATGGCTTAAGCGTTTAGTGCGCGAGTTTAAAGAAGCCGGTGGTGACGCTATTGAGGTCGTGCTAGGTCAGCAAACGATTGATGACAGAAATAACCTAATAGCACTTACTGTGCTGAATAATTTAATGTGCTCACTAGGAAGTGATTTTCATTTTCCAGGAAGCTGGATAGAGCTTGGTAAGAATATGTTCCAACCCCAAGGCGTTAACTGGGTTTGGCAGTCAGATAAATGGAAGGAAGCACAATGAGCCAGTTTTTTTATGTGCATGAGGAAAACCCTCAAGCACGCTTAATTAGCCAAGCGGTAAATGTTATTCAACAGGGTGGCGTTATTGTTTATCCAACAGACTCAGGTTATGCCTTAGGATGTTTATTGGGCGACAAAGATGCAATGAGTAGAATTGCTCGCATCAGACAGATAGATAACGACCATAACTTTTCTTTGATGTGTCGCGATCAATCTGAGCTGGCGACCTATGCTCGGGTTGATAACCAAGCTTACCGCGTGCTAAAGCACAATACGCCAGGACCATATACGTTTATCTTTAAAGCCTCTAAAGAGGTACCTAAACGATTACAAAACCCTAAGAAGAAAACCATTGGTATTCGTGTACCGGATAACGTGATTGCATTAGCGCTGTTAGAAGCACTTGATGCTCCATTGATGTCGACCAGTTTAATCTTGCCGGGTGAAGAGTTTACCGAGTCTGATCCTGAGCATATTCGCGACGTTTTGGAACATCAGGTTGATTTGATTATTCATGGCGGTTACTTAGGTGAGAAGCCAACAACGGTTATCGATATGTCAGAAGGTGACATTGAGGTGATCCGTGAAGGCGCAGGGGATGTGAGTCCTTTTCTATAGCCATATCGCTTAACGATAATCACTTTAAACAATAGTTGTTTACAGGTATAATCGCGCGTTTGCGAAATAGAGTGGGTAGAAGGATGGAGGGAATTGTACAAAAATTGCCTTTAGCCATGGTGCAAGGCGAACCTGTAAAGGTGATGCCGAAGGATCTTTTTATTCCCCCCGAAGCGTTAGAAGTGTTTCTAGAGTCTTTTGAAGGGCCGCTGGATCTGCTGCTTTATCTTATTCGTAAACAAAAGCTTGATGTGGTTGACCTTCCTATATTTGCGATAACGCAACAATATTTAGAGTACGTCAATCTACTGCAAGGTGCCAAAGTTGAATTAGCGGCTGATTATTTGGTCATGGCAGCGACTCTAGCCGAGATTAAGTCTCGGTTATTACTGCCAAAACCTGATGTAGAGCATGAGGATGAAGAAGATCCTCGTGCGCAGTTAATCCGTCAGCTAAAAGCCTATGAAGTGATTAAAGATGCGCAGGAAAAGTTAGATGTTCTGCCGCGAATGGAGCGGGACATATTTCAAGCAAAAGCGGTTCCAGCAGCCAATATAAAGCCTGAATTATTACCTCCTGAAGTTTCATTGACCGAGATTGCACGTGCTTTCTCTTCAGTACTTAAACGTATTGAAGCGACTGAAAGTCATCATGTTGTTCGTGAGGTACTTTCCACTCGAGAGCGAATGACACAAATTTTGGCCAAGCTAAACGCACAAACCTATTTGCCTTTTGAAGCTTTGTTTGATTTTGAAGAGGGACGTAGTGGCGTTGTGGTGAGTTTCTTAGCGTTAATGGAATTGGTGAAAGAATTGTTGGTGGAACTGGTACAAGCTGAACCTTTTTCGACTATACATGTTAGAGCGTACTGATAGGATCTATTTCGTTGTCACAGATTAATCCAGAGCAGCTAAAGCAATTAATTGAAGCGAGCCTTTTCGTGTTGGCAAAGCCAATGACGATTAAGGCGCTTAAAGAAACAGTACTTGCAGATTTTACTGTGTCCAGAGCTAAAATTAAGGCTTCGATTGAGGAGCTGCAGCAAGATTATCAAGGACGTGGGGTAGAGCTGATTAAAGTGGCTGGTGGCTATCGTTTTCAGACTATTTCTGAACTGAGCCAATACTTACAACCGTTATGGCAAGAAAAAGCGCCTAAATACTCGCGCGCAACCATTGAAACATTGGCGGTGATAGCCTATCGACAACCTGTTACTAGAGGTGACATTGAGTTTGTTCGAGGCGTGGCCATTAGCAGTCAAATAATTAAGAGTTTAAACGACAGAAATTGGATTAAAGTCGTGGGGCATAAAGAGGTACCGGGGAGACCGGCGCTTTATGCAACGACCACTGAGTTTTTGTCATACTTTGGGCTGGACAGCATCACGGATCTTCCGTCGCTGTCAGATCCCGAATCATTGGATGCACTTTTTTCGACAGTGAAGAGTGCACCCGAAAAAATAGAAGAGTCTACTAATGAGTGAAAAATTGCAGAAAGTCTTGGCCCGAGCAGGCCATGGCTCCCGTCGTGAGATGGAGGCATGGATTGCTGCAGGTCGAATTAGTGTTGACGGTGAAATCGCAAGTCTTGGCGATCGCGTTGAATCAGATGTCAAAGTGCGTATCGATGGACGCGCCATTTCGATAAAGTCTGAAGAAGATGTGGTTTGTCGCGTTATTGCTTACCATAAACCAGAAGGTGAGATCTGTAGCCGTAAAGACCCTGAGGGTCGACCTACAGTATTTGACCGCTTGCCTAAAACTCGTGATTCACGTTGGGTTGCAGTAGGGCGTCTGGATATTAACACCTCTGGTTTGTTGTTATTTACCTCTGATGGTGAATTAGCTAACCGTTTAATGCACCCATCAAATGAAGTTGAGCGTGAATACGCGGTACGTACTTTTGGTGAAGTGAATGACGCGTGTATCCAGCGTTTACGTATGGGCGTGACCTTGGAAGATGGTCCTGCCAGCTTTGATAAAGTCAAAGCGGCCGGTGGCGAAGGGATGAACAAGTGGTGGCATGTCAGCTTAGCTGAAGGCCGTAACCGCGAAGTGCGTCGTCTTTGGGAATCTCAAGAGGTGCAAGTTAGCCGCCTTATTCGTATTCGCTATGGCATGATTGAGTTACCGAAATCTTTGCCTCGTGGCGGTTGGATTGAATTGCCTATTGAACAGGTTAACTACTTGCGTCAAACCGCTGGTATGGATGAGGAAACTCGCAGTATTTTAGGCACTGATAAACACAGTGTTGCTCGCGCCAAAGTACGTGGCGCGAAAATACGTCGTGCAGTACGTAAGCATAAAGCGACAGCAACGCCTAATAAGCCGAGCCGCAGTCGTTCATAAGCTGTTATTGCATAGCAACAAAAAAGGCCGCTGTTTAGCGGCTTTTTTATTTGGGTTTATTCTATGATTACTGAGCGTTAAGTTGCTGGCCGTTGATGTCTGCCGAGTCCTTACCCATTAAGTATAGGTAGGTTGGCATGATCTCTTCTGCTTTTTTGAGTAACTGTGGGTTTTCTGCAGGGTAAGCATTGGCGCGCATACCAGTGCGGGTTGCACCAGGGTTAATGCTGTTAGTACGAATATTACTGCCTTCATACTCGTGTGCAATGGCTTGCATCATGCCTTCTGTTGCAAATTTTGACATTGCATACTCGCCCCAGAATGAACGCGCTTGGCGACCAACGCTGCTTGAAGTAAAAATAAGTGATGCGCTTTTAGACTTACGCATAACGGGCAGTAGTGCTTTGGTTAACATAATTTCAGCAATCACGTTAACTTTAAATACCTCTTCAACTGAACTCATGGTGATATGTTCAAACGGTCCGAGTACACCCAACATGCTGGCGTTATGCAATAAACCATCTAAACGACCAAATTGCTCTTCAATGGTTTCTGCCATATCGAGGTAGTTTTGCTCTGTGGCACCTTTTAAATCGAGTGGGACAATTGCTGGTTTTGGATAACCGGCTTGCTCAATTTGATCATAAACAGCTTCAAGCTTTTTAACTGTTTTCCCTAAAAGAATCACCGTTGCGCCATGCTGCGCGTATGTTAGCGCTGCAGTCTTTCCTATGCCGTCACCGGCACCTGTTACCAATATAACTTTGCCATTGAGTAAATCTTTTGCAGCTTGATATTCCAACATGAGTTAATACTTCCTCTGAGCTCAAACGCCCGTCACTTCTAGAGTCGCTGATATGGTAAACAGCTGTTTTAAACAAACGATTAATTTTCATCCAGTTATTCGGTAACGCAATGTGACAAAAATGTAGCTAAGTCAATAATTTTACGTTAACTTGAACTGAGTTAAGGGCTAACAATAAGCCCTATTGGTCATACATTGCTGACTATTGTGACCAATTTCTAAGAGAAAACAAAATTATTACAACAAGATTTGGGGAAAAAAGATGAAAAAGCTCTTTTTAGGTGTCGCAATCACATCTGCATTGGGTCTCACCGCTTGTAGTGAAGACAGTTATAACGAATTAGTCGACAAAACGGAACCATTGGTCCCTCAATCAGTTATGGTGTTTGATCCAGGTAACGGTGAACTACCATTACCTAATGACATTCTTTTTAGTGGCACGCTCGATGGCACACTAAATATTCCTGATGAAGCGGCTGACGGTAGCAGTGACTACACTGACCCATCTATGGCGCTTGGTGCATTGGATGGTTGGTCTACCACTGCGCCTATTTCCATTGCAGTTGCACCGGCTACCGATAATGACGGTACGGTATTAACCCTGAGCAAGTCTTCGGTTGAACAACCTGGCGCGGTGAGAATGTATGAAGCCACTGTCGGTGGTGCATTATCGTCTGATCCTGAGTGTACCAGCGCACCAGATATTTCTGCTTGTAAAGTGGGCGAAGAACTGCAATTTGGCGTTGACTTTATCACCACAACCTCTGGCAACAATATCGTGATTGTGCCGCTTAAACCGCTTAAAGCAAAACAGTCGTATATCTATGCGACAACTAACCTTGTTCAAGATTCTGCGGGTCGTGCAATTGCACCATCAGCAACTTATACACTGCTTAAGCTCGATATCGACACTAAGCCTTTAGAAACACCTGAGCAATTATTGTTGCAAGCGGCGGTCAATAGCTATGAAAAAGGGATGGCGGCAGCGGGTGGCCCAGATGCAGAGTCAGTAAGTTACTCTGGTTTGTTTACCACGCAGTCAGTTGCCGATGTTTATGAAGTTTCAAAGTTGCTCATAGCAGGTCAACCTGGCTATCAACCTGAATTTACTGTGCCACCAACAGATACTGGTTACACATTGGCACAGGCATTAATGATGCCGCCACAGCATCCAGCTTATGAAGGTGCTAGCAAGGTTAATGTTTGGCAGGCTGAACTTAAACTACCTGTCTATGGTGATTGTTCTTCTACTCAGTGTTTAGATGCAGATGGTAATGCAACGATTAATGGCATGTGGAAGGCTGCTTACGATAGCCCTGTTTCTGTTTTACTGGCATTGCAAATGGGTACCCTGAGCCAAGAAAATTACTTCGCACAAGCTGTTGCTAATGGCATTGAAGATCCAGTTGCAGCGCTGGGTGACCCGACCATGCTTGCAGGTAAGTTATGGAATTTAGATGATGGTACGCCAGCTGATAAGGCGCGTCATTTAACTAAGTTCAACCCTATTCCACAGATTAAAAATTACGAGTTAGTTCCAGTACAAATGACTGTGCCAAATGCTATGCCTGCTCCTGCAACAGGCTGGCCAACAACGATGGCGCTTCATGGCCTTGGTGGTGGTAAAGAGATGGCCTTTGCTTATGCTGGTACTTATGGCGAACTCGGTGTCGCGACAGTGGCGATTGATATGCCGCTACATGGCGCACGTTCATTTGGTAAAGGTTTGGTGGTTCCGGGTGCATATACCGTATCGGCTTCTGATCCGAGTTACGGTGCAGTGGTGGGTGATGAGCAGCTATTTGCGTTAGGTAACCCATTAGCCTTTATTAATATTGCGAGTACTTTGAGTGTCCGTGATAATTTCCGCCAAGCAACCTTTGATCATTTAGCAGTGCGTGCAGCGCTAACGGGTTATGCCGGGCAACTTGCAGCGCTTGGTGCACCTCAAGTATTTGATAATAATCAAATCAGCGCGCAAGGCTTAAGCCTTGGTGCGATTGTGGGTACTGATTTTGCGACTTATGCAAGTACCGGACTTACCCACCCAAGCGGCGCGGATTTAAGTTCAGTTTATGCCCTTAATGCTGCGTCACTGGTTGCACCATCAGGCGGATTTGCGGGCACCTTTATTGGCTCAGCGACTTTTGGTCCGTTGCTGTTTGACAACATTGTAACGACTGATACATTCCTAGCATTGGTTGAAGAAGCCAATAAAGATCTTGGCTATGAAGTGGGTACGCCTGAGTACGATGCACTGGTTAAGTCGGTTTATGATGCATTCTTACCAACGTTTGCCTTTGCAGTGCAAACAGCGGTAGACAGTGCCGACCCAATTAACCATGCGGCGATGCTTAAAGCGACGGGCTTGCCTATTCACTTAATTGAAGTGGTTGGTGATGGTGCTAACAGCTTGCCTGACCAAGTATTGCCTAACCGCGTTGCTGGTTATCCAATTTCAGGCACTGAGCCGTTAATTGAAAACTTAGGTCTTGCCTGCGTTGATTCAACTACAGTGGGTTCTGGTGCGGTTCGCTTCACTAAAGGCCATCATAGCTCTATCATTGATCCTAGCCCGAAAGAGGGAATTACTGATGGACTGGAAGATGTGGCTACGGTTGAGATGCAAACCCAAGCAGCGTTCTTCTCATACAGTGCTGGTTTACCAGATGCTGTTAGCCCAACTATTTACCTAGGTTTAGTTGTAGGCACTGACGCAGCGAAAATGGTAGTACAACCTTGTATGTAATATTGACTGTTTAACAGCTTAAAAAACCCAGCTTTTGCTGGGTTTTTTATTGCCTTTTTTAATTACACTTTTAATTGCGACATAGGCTGCTAGAATAGCGGGCAATAATACCAATTGCATTAAAAGTTTGACCATTCAGCGGGAATTCAAAACGTTGTAGGCAAGTAGTGGGATTTGAGCTAATCGTTATTCTATATCCAAATCCCATAGCGAAGCATACAGGGTTTTGAAACCCGCACTACATGAGCTCCTCAGTCTTCCACTTCTGCTTTGTATTGGCTTAAAAGGGATAACCATTTCTTTACCAATGGGCTTTGAATTAAAAAGACTGAGGGACTCTGAACTGGCCAAATACTTAATGCAATTGGTATAAATGAGAACAACAATCGATTTAGTTGGAGAATATTTTGGAATTTTTGTACGAATACGGCTTGTTTTTAGCCAAAGCGGTGACGATAGTCGTGTCAATTCTGGCTGTTGTGATTGTGGTTTTAGCATCAACGATTAAACACAAAACTGAAAAAGGTGAGCTGAAAATCACCAATATTAGTGATGACTTAAAAACACTTAAGCATGATCTCAAAGAAGAGCTGTTATCTAAAAAAGCGTTTAAAGCCTATGAGAAGAAAGTAAAAGCTGACGAGAAAGAAAAAGAAAAGGCGCACAAAGACAATAAAGAACCTGAAGCCGATCCTAAAGTATTCGTGGTCGATTTTAAGGGCAGTATCGATGCGGGAGAAGTCGCGTCTTTACGTGAAGAGATAAGCGCGATTTTGACTATTGCAGACAAAGGCGATGAGGTTATCGTCAATGTTGAAAGTGGTGGCGGTATGGTTCATGGTTATGGTTTGGCATCAAGTCAGCTCGACCGATTAAGGAAAGCCGAAATCCCATTATCAATCTGTGTCGATAAAGTGGCTGCCAGTGGTGGTTACATGATGGCGTGCGTGGCAAACAAGGTGTACGCAGCGCCGTTTGCTATCGTCGGATCTATTGGCGTCGTTGCCCAAGTGCCTAACTTTAATCGCTTGCTTAAAAAGCATGATATTGATTATGAGCAGCATACTGCAGGTGACTTCAAACGCACTCTGACCATCTTTGGTGAGAATACTGATGAAGGGCGCGAAAAGTTCCAAAAAGAGCTTGAAGAGACACATGTGCTGTTTAAAGAGTTCATTTCTAAGTACAGACCAGAACTCGATATTGCTAAAGTGGCTACTGGTGAGCATTGGTATGGTCAACAAGCCATTGAGCTTGGTTTGATTGATGAAGTGGCTACCAGTGATGATGTGATCCTAAAGCTTGCTAACGAACGCACTGTCGTTAAAGTGAGCTACCAGCTTAAGAAGAAACTGTCTGATAAGATTGCCCATGGTGCATCTTTGTCTTTCAATGCAATTTTTAACAAATTTGCAGAAAAGAACCAGCCGCTTAAATAGTTGTCGCAAAAGTAAACAAGATAAAAAGCCTGCAGATGCAGGTTTTTTTGTATCTAATTTTAAATATAGGCTATTAATTAACATCCAAATCCGCTAAAAATGTAGTTAGAAACATACTAATTTAGCGGAGTAAAATGCATAAAGCTTGCAGCTACAAACCTCACCTGATGGTTGGTGATCAATCTTACCCCGCTTATGAATTGAGAAACCTATTCAGCTACTTAAACAAACAATTCGGTTCAGAGGTTGTAGAGAAGCTGTGCCAAGAGATCGGAGTTGGTGAAAATGAATTAGCGCATAGCCAATTCGTTTACGTGTGGCAAGTCGATTACGCTATGACCTTCTTGCAGCATTTAAGTCAAGACCCTGAAGTGGGCGCAAAGGCTGCGAGTGACTATCAAGTTACTGACTTAGGTTTTTTACTGGATTATCTAACACCCTATAAAACCTTAGGGGAATGCCTTGAGTTTGTTATCGCTCATCCCGAACTTGTTGGTAGCTTTTCCGATACGCTAATTCGTAATGAGGGGGGATTACTGAAGGTTAGGTGGCTTAATACTAACAAGCTTGACGTGGATAAATACAGTTGCCAGTTTCAGCACAGTATTGCATCTTTGATGACCTTTGCGCGAGAGTTGACTGGCATTGAGGTGAACGTCAAAGAGATTGCTTTGGCTGAACCTAAACGCTGTAGCAACTTTTTAGCCTCATGCACAGGTGCCTCTGTGCGTTTTGATGCGGAGTTTTTTGAATGGTCTATAGAGCATCAGTTGTTAAGTCTACCCATTACCTTTTCTGTTGCTACCGCTGAGCCCTGTAATACTGTCGGCCCTAGTCATTCTTATATATCAGAGCTTCTTGCTGAGCTAAGAGAAAGTGCACCAGAATTACCGAGTATGGATGCGGTAGCATTGAGGCAAAATATCAGTAGC
The DNA here is from genome assembly GCF_041468565.1 of Shewanella sp. 10N.286.54.B9. Taxonomy (NCBI): domain Bacteria; kingdom Pseudomonadati; phylum Pseudomonadota; class Gammaproteobacteria; order Alteromonadales; family Shewanellaceae; genus Shewanella; species Shewanella sp. 10N.286.54.B9. The sequence continues at coordinate 59,482 of NZ_JBFRIY010000059.1, read as the reverse complement.
CGCACGTTAAGACGTCGGTTGTCGAACGCGGGTACCAGTTATCAAAAGCTGGTTGATCAAGTTCGATGCCAAATGGCAATCGATCTTATCTTGTCGAATGAACACTCGATTGAATCAATATCAGATTATATGGGCTTTGGTGATGTTAGCCATTTTAGGCAGAGTTTTAAACATTGGATTGGCCATCCTCCCGGGCATTTTCATCGTCTTAATCGAGGTAAAGATAAAGCAAGCGGCTCGTTGAACTGATCCACATGAACCGCTTTACTGGTGCTTACTGCTTATTATAGGTGTTGGCAATTACCCAGATCAGCCGGCATGGCATCTATCCACTGCTTGATCACTTCTACAGCTTCACGGTGCACTATTGCGCGACCAAGTGGCGGCATTCTGTCTTTAGCTTGATTGAGCTCTTGACGATAGACAGTGATGGAATGTTCTCCATCACCTGGAATGATGTCATAAGACAAGCCTTTGGCGCCACCATCCCAACCTGGAGGCTGTTTACAGATCCCATATTGATAGCTGCTATGATCAATATAAAAGCCAAGACGTAATCCCGAGAGGCTGGCAAACCCATCTGCGTTATGGCAATGAGCGCAGTTAATATCAAGATAACCCTTGGCTCGAACTGTTAATGAAGCACTTTGATCGTTTATCTCTGCAGTTATCCCGACTTCACTGAGAGTGGGTAAGTCACTTAATAAATTGAGTTGTTGCCAAAGTTGCAGCTGATTGATGTTTTGGCCTTGATAATTGATATCACGATTAAGTAGGTGGGCCTTTATACCGATGGGCTTGATAAGCGCGGTTTGATTATCACTGCCGAGCGTAGATTGATGGCATATTTTGCACTCAGCCCGACTAGGAACGTGGTAATCGAACACCTCTTTCACACCTTGATTATTCAGGCTGTGGGGCACGTCTAAACCTGCTTGCTGCAGTGTCGCCTCTGCACCATCCCAAACATAAGGCAGGGTAGTCCAGCCAGCTTGTCGATGAATGAGTAGCCGTGTTTCTAGTTGCACTTCATTGTTGGCGCCGCTGACTTGAGTATCGAAAGGCAGCGAGAACGTTTTCACCAGTACAGTGCCTACTGGCATCTCAAAGGTTGCGCTAGGGTGGTAACTCATTTGTTTGCCTTGCGGCAGGAAAATAAAGCGGTGTTTGTTGGCGTAATTAGAAAATAGTTGCGTTGATAACTGGTAAGCCATTCCTGGTGTTACTGGATCTGATGTCGGCACACTCGGGTCAACAAATAGTCCATATTGGGAGAGGCTTTGGCAGTCCTCAGTCATTAAGGCATCCCAGTTTACTTCGCTCGTGGTATTGTCGCATATTGACACTGGAGACTCTGTCACTGGCACATCTGGCGTTGTTGGTGTTTGGTCAATAACTTGCTCAGTTGAATCATCTGAGCCACCACACGCGCTTAACGACAAGATTAAAATGAATATTGCTATTTTATCCATAAGCTACCCAATTAATTTACTTGTTAACACTCACACAAAAAACTCGCTGAATTGGTGGAATAAAAAAGGCCGGGGTTAACCGGCCTTTTTAAGTCATTCCATTTAGCTTGAGCAAGATGCGCTTGGTAGACGCTTAATCCACTCATTGATTAACGCAACACCTTCTGCGTGCGAGAGGCTGCGTCCAATCTCTGGCATTCTGTCACCTGGATTGTTGGTTTCCATACGGAAATGTAAGATAGACTCTTCAGGACTGCCTGGAACAATATCAAAGCCTAGAGAACCACCACCATAAGCAACGGGTGACTTACAAGTACCGTGTGATAAGCCCGCATCTTCAGCATATGCTCTCCAGTATTCGAGCTTTAAACCGGTATTAGAGGCATTACCTTCAGGGCGGTGACAGTGTGCACAGTTAATGTCTAAGTAACCTTTAGCTGTTTTCATCAACGCTTCATCACTAAGGCTGCTTACACCCGTTTCATCACCATCGTTGTATGCTGGAACAGTATCGATAGTGGCGACATCAGGTACACCTTGTAAAATGCCTGCGGCTTGCCATTTTAATAACTGGTTCATGCTACCGTCAGCATAGGCATAATCTTTATTTAGTAAGCGCGCTTTAGGTCCGATTGGAACAAACTTAGCCGGACTATCAGCGTCAGCTTTAAACTGGTGACACTGTTTACACTGATTCATGCTGGGTACCACATAATCAAAGTCCATTGACTCGCCGTTATGCATGACTTTCTTCGCTTGAATAGCACCTGCTTTTGCAAGAACCGCGTCAGCTTTTTCAGCGTTCCACACATAAGGCAGTGCGGTCCAACCTGTTTCGCGATGGATGAGTAATCGAGTTTCTACTAGATCTTCGTTGTTCAGCCCGCGCTTGCTGGTATCGGCGGGTAGGGCAAAGGTCTTAACTAATACCGTTCCCACTGGGAAGTCGAGTGACTCCATTGCTGAGTAATCCGCTTTTTCTCCCTCTGGCACAAATACGTAACGGTATTTACTTGAGTAATCAGTAAACAGCGGCGTAGTTAAGTCATAGGGTAAACCGCCAGAGTTTGGTGCATCGGCTGGATTTTTAGCATCTGCAAACAGGTTGTAGTCAGACAGGTTAGGACAGTTAGCTTTAAGTAGTGCATCCCAAGAGGCATTACTACCTTCAGCTTTACAGAGGGTTAAGTCGCCATCGCCAACAAGGCCACCTTCACCTTCGCCAATACTACCGCCACCGCCAACTAAGTTACCACCGTCACAGCCTTCAACATCGTCATCGACGCCACAACCAAAAATTTGATCACCAAAGGTTACCGTATGCACCGGTAAGCTTACTTGAGCACAGTTCATGAGCTTATCTTGGCTCTTCTCATATAGCACTTCGGGGATTGAAATGTCGGTATTTTCATTTGCGTATAGACGACCGAAAGAGACATCGCCGTTGTCGCTAGCACAAACGTTATCGCTACCATCTGCAGCAAATGGCATCTCTTGTAATCCAAGGTAGGCGGCGGTTCCGTTATTAGATAGCATCTCACCCAAGCCGTCATATAGCACACCTGGAAATGCACCATGGGTGAACAGGTAAGCTTTAATGATGTCATCAATAAGGTAACCATTTGGCTTTTGACCGTAACCTGTGATGACGTTATCGTGGATATAGATATTACGCGGTGTGGGGCGCCAGCCATCTTCAATCGGTTGACCGGGTTGGCCATAGTTACCGACAAAGGCGGACATATCAGGTTCTGCAATAAAGAAACTTGAAATGGTGATCCCCATGGTGTCGTGGTCGGTGACTTCGTTATTAAATATTTCAACATCATCAGTTGAAAGAATAATCATCCCCGTGCCCGGTGGAACAATATGAACACCTGCTGGATTGGCGGATGCATTGGCAAAGTTTTTGGTATTGTTATCATAAACCTTGTTGTTGAATATTCTAACGCTTGAACCGTATCTGTGGTTACCAATCGGCAAGTCAAACACCAAAATCCCGCCTGTATTGCCCATGGCTTCGTTATCGTATACGTCTGCATACTTGGAGTTTTCTATCTCAATACCGGCAACGTTCTCTTTGGCTATGTTACGTCTAACCACAATGTACTGTGACTGTCCGACATAAATACCGGCATCGGCACTGCCGCGCACATAGGTGTCTTCAATGAGAATGTTTTCACACTCAACAGGGTACAGGCCATAAGCGCCGTTGCCTTCATCAAGTTCACCTTCCCAAATTGTCGCTAAACGACGCAAGATAATGCCGTTAGTATTTTTAAGCTTGATACCATTATTCTTGGCTTCATTGACTGATAGATCTTGAATTATGATATTAACGGCATTCTGTACAAAAATGCCATCGCCGGAGTTAGCTTTGGAGAAATCGAGTACTGTTTCATTCTGGCCATAACCCATAATGGTTATGTTTTTAGCAAAGCTGCCATCGCCGTCTACATCGCCATCAAACAGTAGCGTCGATTCAATTTCAAATGTGCCTTTTGGCAGTACGATAACATCGTTACTTTGGGCGTTAATAAGTGCTTCTTGAATGCGGATAGTGAGGTTTTCACCATCTTCGATCATTATCGCGCCATCAGGAAAGGAAGGCCCTTCGGGCTCAGGAGTTACGACCGGTGGGGTTTCTATTTGTACCGGCTCGTCATCGTCAGAAGAACAAGCCCCCAAGCTTATTGCGACTGCTGTGGCGATTAATGATGGCATTAGCCATGAAGGTTTCTTGTTGAGCATAGCGTCTCCAGAATTATTTTTATTATGCGCCTCTTAGATTGCACTGACGTACCAGATAAGCAATGTGAAATTCGGACAACAGGCTCGCAACATTGTGTTATCAAATGGCTTTTAAACTGTAATTAAACATAATGTGTGCTGTTAGCTATTGAAAATAATTATGAAGTGCTAGCAATTCAAACGCTTGTATTATTTCTGTGCTGATAAATTTTTAACGATTTTATTTTACCGTGCATAATATTGTTAAATTAATACAGAAACAGAGGCTTATGAAAATGAAGTTTAGTAATGACAACTTATCGCTAGAGCAATGCAAAATAGACTGCTCTGGAAGCAGAAGGGGTTATTGTTACGCAGCTTTTTTGACTGATAACGCTAAAAGAATGGCGATATGATGGTGCTGGATGTCGTTATCTCTGTATGTCGCGCACAGTGATAGCTGGTTTAGCTATCCAGCATGTTTTGTAAAAACATTAAAGGTCGATACCAAAGCCAATAATAAATTGATAGTCATTGGGCTTTGGGGTTATGCCATTAGAATCTTGCTGAGGGTTATTGGTTCGGTCCCAAACCAAAGACAGATCAAGGTCGAACATATCCGTTAGCTCTATTTCTAATGTTGCAATAGCATGATGGGTATAACCACCTGAAGTTTCATTACCGTACTGCAATCGATAGAGTGCGTTAAAATCTATGTCAGATGATATTTCGGTGTCGTATAAACTTTCAATGACTAATGTCGCACTGCTATCGCTTTGATCTTCATTAACTGCAACGGTATCGAATCGAGTTAGCGTATAAGCGGGGCCGCCACTGACGCTCCACTCTGTTTTTGGGGTGTCGATAATATTATAACCCAGACCGGAACCTATGGTTATTCGGTAATCGGTATTCAAAAATGGATCAATGTAGAGTTCGCCGAATACTGGACGAAGGTAAAACTGTTTAGAAATAAACCAGTCAAAATTACTGTTGATACGATGGTTGTTGATGTTGTTTTCGCCATCAGTTTCTGAATAATTGCCGATATAATCTAGATTAAACCTTGATTGGGTTGTTCGGCGTTTGGTTTTAGCTATCGCACTATAATCTATTTGGTCGGTATTACCTTTGCGAAAATTAGCGCCCAAGCTAATTTTACTGGACCAATAGTTAGCTTCGGTTTGCTCTCCAGCAATGATGGTCATTATTTTTGAACTATCAAACACTTCACCATTGATATAGGACTTACCATCTTTGATTAACAGTCTGCCAGATTTAGTGGTGAGATCAGTAAAGCCAATGCTAACAATGCTGCTACTTTGCAACACCTTCACGTCTTCCCAATCGATAAAAATACTATCAAGTTCATCGCTATCAAATTCGAGTTTGTCATCATAGAGATTAACAATTTCGCCCTTAAGAAGCTCTAAGGATGTCAGTTGTAACCAATCATATTGACTATCAACGGGTAGTGTTATCTGCTCAAGAGTAATTTGAGGCAAAGGCTCTGCCGCTAAAGCTACAGTATTTAAACAAAAAAGTGTAAAACTACCGATTGCTATTGCACCCAAATTGACTTTTTTGCTCATCGAGATCCCTTGCCATGTATATATTCAAAAATAGGACTGATTACAGATTATTATTCTGATAGATGAATAATTTACAAACTTGCTGTGTTAGCTTCAACTATTTTGTTGTTTTTTATATCATTTAGGGTAAGTTTCTGTTGCTTGTTGTAACCATGGCTGCATAAATTCTGCGATTTGTGGCTGGGCTTTTGCATTTGGATGGATCCCATCTCTTTGCATTAACGTACTGTCAGTAACAATCAACTCCATAAAGAACGGCATTAAGGTAATATCATGTTCTGCTGCGAGTTCTCTATAAACCTTTGATATTTGAGATGCATAGCGCGGGCCGTAGTTAGGCGGTACCATAATTTCACTTAACAGCACTTTGATCTGTTTATCTTGGGCAAGCTCGATGATTTTTGTAAGATTATTTTTCAGCTGCTTTGGCGGAAAACCACGAAGGCCGTCGTTGCCGCCGAGCTCTATAAGCAGCACCTCAGGGCTAGCAGAGTCAAGCAGGGCGGGCAGTCTGCGCAATCCGCCAGCAGAGGTTTCACCACTTACAGAGCCATTGATAATGGTATGTTCGGGCATTTTATTGCGCAGAAGATGAACCCAGCCCTCATTTTCTGGCATGCCATAACTTGCACTTAGGCTGTCACCTAGGATTAATATAGGGGCAGCACTTAGCGGGAAACTGCTAAATATAAGTAATAAGACAAAACCGAGTTGTCGGTTTTTAAGGTTTAAGAAGGTTTTTATGTCTGAAAAAAGCGCCATAACAGTAAGCCACCTAGTAAAATCGGTTAATACTCAAGAGGGAGAACTGACTATCCTCAACGGCATTAATATGGATGTCAAGCAGGGAGAGAGTGTCGCGATACTTGGGCCCTCTGGTTCTGGTAAATCAACCTTACTTGGCCTACTTGCAGCGCTCGACTCTCCAAGCCATGGTTCTATTTTGCTCGATGGTGTGGCATTGGAAACCCTCAATGAGGAGTCTAAGGCTGCACTTAGGAAGCAAAAAGTGAGTTTTATTTTCCAATCTTTCATGTTGGTAGATACCTTGAATGCGCTGGAAAATGTCATGTTACCTGCAGAACTTGCAGGGATCGCCAATGCAAAAGAGAAATCTCAGGCGATGCTAGAGCGCGTTGGATTAAGCCATAGACTGAACCACTTTCCTAATCAACTATCAGGTGGCGAGCAGCAGCGTGTAGCGATAGCCCGAGCCTTCATCTGCGAGCCGAAAGTACTGTTCGCGGATGAACCGACAGGGAATTTGGATTCAGCTAACAGTGATAAAATTGCTGATATGTTGTTTGAACTTAACCGAGAGAGTGATACCACGTTAGTGTTAGTGACTCACGATATGGTGCTTGCGAGTCGCTGCCAACGCCAGTTTGTCATGGACTCTGGCCATTTGAGCGAAAAGCAATCTGCTGCCGCCGCTGAGGTTGATAACAACGTTGCACAAGAGGCAAGTTCATGGAGCTAAGACTAGCATGGAGGCTATTTAAGCGAGAACTGTCTCAAGGGCAGTTACTGCTAATTATTTTAGCAATCACCTTGGCGGTGTTGTCGGTGACAGGTTTAGCGTCTGTCAGCGAGCGCTTGCAGCTTGCCATCAATGGGCAAGCTTCAAAATTTATCGCTGCAGACAGAATTATCAACTCGCCAAAGAAGATTGACCCTGCAGTGCTTGCTATCGCTGATGACATAGGCTTATCGCGCGTAACCAGTATGCAGTTTAATTCTATGGTTTACGCCGGCGATGAATTTCAACTTGTTACCGTTAGAGCGGTTGAGCAAGGCTACCCACTTAAGGGAGACATCGAGCTAAGTACAGGTGTGGCAGAAGGGTTGCCAAATGCTGACAATATTTGGTTTGAAACTCGACTCGGTGGTCTACTTGGTTATCCTAAGCAGATTGAAATTGGTAACGCTAATTTTGGTTTGTCGAAAGAGATAGTCCGCTTACCCGATGCTGGCTTTAATCCATTCGCCTCTTCGCCAGTAGTGCTGATGCGCATTGAAGATGTGGCCAAAACCCAAGTTATCCAACCTGGCAGTAGAGTCACTTACCTGTATCAGTTTACTGGTGACACGGCAAAACTTGACGCTTTTGAGCAGCAAGCGAAGCCGCTACTTAATACCAGTCAGCGTTGGGTGGATGTGCAATCGGGTGATTCGCCTATTGCCAGCGCGGTGAAACGGGCTGAACGCTTTTTGTTGCTGGCAAGCCTACTGGGTATTGCATTGGCCTGCGCCGCGATAGGTATCGCCGCGCAGCGTTACTGCCAACGCCACTATGATGTGGTGGCAATGCTCAAAACATTTGGCGCCTCTGCGAAACAGATCAGAGTGTTATTTGGCACACACCTATTGCTGGTTACTGCGGTCGGTGTGGTGTTGGGACTGGTCGGTGGTTTTGGATTAGATCGTGCTATCACTTCTTTTTTACCCGTTGAAATAGCGGCTTATAGTCCGCCCATAAGTCGGCCTATCTTGCTGGGAATTGGCACAGGCTTTATTAGCGCCTTTATGTTTTCCGCTTATCCGTTGATGCGACTATTGGCCATTCCGCCGCTCCGAGTATTGCAGGGACATCTTGAAGGTTTGCAGTTAGGTATGTGGCTACATCTGCTACTGAGCTTAACTGCGATGGCGATATTAGGGTATTTGTACTCTCAAAGCTTGGCGCTAACACTCACTGTGGTTGCTGCGGTCTTGTTGTTAGGCGTTTTACTGAGTGTGTTAGGCTTCTTTATGATCCGCCTAGGTCATAGCGTCGGTATGAAGACCACGAATCCATTGCAACTTGCATTAGCTGGACTTCGACGTCGAGCGCGACAAAATGCTGTGCAATTGGTGGGCTTTAGTAGTGCGTTAGTGCTGTTATTGACCATTTTTGCGCTCAGGCAAGATATCTTAAACGAATGGCAAAAACAGCTACCAGAGAATGCTCCCAATTATTTTCTAGTTAACATCGCACCAGATGAAACGGATGCTATTGCAGACTTTTTAAAACCTCATGTAAAAGTGCCACCGATTATTTATCCGGTGATCAGAGGTCGCTTGACTGCGATTAATGGTGAGGAACTCATCTCATCGGAGCAAAAGAAAGCGGGTGAAGAGGGACGAGTGGGGATCTCTCGAGAGCTGAACTTAACCTATCGCGACAGTATGCCTGACAATAATGAGCTATTATCAGGTCAATTTAACCAAGATAACTATGATGTTTCAGTTGAATCTGGTGTTGCTGAGCGTCTAGAACTTGCTCTCGGCGACAGCCTAACGTACACCATCGATAATCAGTCATTAACGGTGAAAGTTGCCAGTATTCGTGCAGTGCATTGGGAAACACTGCAGCCAAACTTCTTTATGATTTTTACTGAAGAAGCGTTAGCACCGTTTGCTTATACCTCTATGTCGAGTTTCCATCTTGAGGAGTCTCAACGGTCAGTGATTTTATCGTTAATCAAGCAGTTCCCAACCGTATCAATTATTGATGTAGGTGCGATGGTGATGCAACTGCGGCAAATCATTGAACAGGTGTCGCTGTCGCTAACGTTAGTGATGGTATTAGTGCTATTGGCGAGCGCATTAGTGATGATTGCGCAGACCGAAGCTGGAATGGCAAGTCGTCAACGAGAGCTGGCGGTACTTAGAACATTCGGCGCTTCAGGTTGGTTGCTTCGAGCTGCAACGGGTTTAGAGTTTGCACTGTTAGGCACCATTGCTGGAGTATTGGCGGTTATTGTGGCTGAGTTTACCCTGTATCTACTTAAAACCCAGGTGTTCGAGCTTAATGTGTATATGCATTGGCCTTGGTGGGCTATCGCTCCGTTGAGCGGTGGGCTGGTTGTGGCATCTCTGGGATTATGGCGCTGTCGTCAATTGCTCAATAAGTCTTGTGGTGAGTTGCTAAAAGCGCATTAATAAAAACATGTGATGACAAAAGGGGGGGCCGCGACTGCCCCCCCCATTTCTGTTCTTATTTGAAGATTTCGGTAAAAGCATCCTCAATATTTGCATAGCTAAATTCAAACCCATCAGCGAGTGCTTTTTGCGGCACTGTATATTGCCCATCAATGAGTAACGTCGACATCTCCCCTAGTGCCAGTTTTAAGCCGAATGCTGGTGCTGGAATACAAGCTGGGCGTTTTAGGGCTCTGCCCATTGCATGAGTAAAAGCCTTGTTACTCACTGGAGTGGGAGCGCAGCCATTATAGATGCCGCTGCAATATTCATTGTTTAGCATAAATTCTATCAGGCGAATGAGATCGGTTTGGTGGATCCAGCTCATACCTTGTTGACCACTTGCTATTGGGCCACCTAAGCCTAATTTGAATGCGGGTAGCATTTTAGCTAATGCACCACCGTGAGCGCCTAGCACCAGCCCGATACGCACAATACAAACACGGGTTGCATCGCTAACAGCATATTGTGCTTCTTGTTCCCATTGAGCGCATACTTTATGGGTAAACTCACCTTGGCTTTCTTTGGTTAATTTAAATTCTTCATCGATATATTGCTCGCCTTGCCGGCCATAAAAACCTACCGCAGAAGCACTGATAAAAGTGTGCGGCGGATTGTCGCTGGCGTTTATGAGTGCTGAGATCTTGTGCGTGATCTGCCAACGACTCTGGCAAATAGCCTCTTTTTGATCACTAGACCAACGTTTACCTGCAATCGGTTCGCCGGCTAGATTGATCACGGCATCAAAGCTGTCTAAGTTTGCTAGACTGTCAAGGCTGGCTAGATAGTGGTGAGCAGCACCTAGTTTAACGGCACTATTTTCAGGCGATCTAGTGAGCAGAGTCAGTTGATGATGCGGACTTAACTGTTTAACTAATTGACTGCCAACAAATCCACTTGCGCCGGTAATTAATATATTCATAGGCTTTTGTTTTTAAGGGGTCTTACTAGAGTTTACGCCATTGTGGCTGATTAAGATCTCTTCATTGTTAAAATTGTTTTGTATTAACACAACAGTGTTGTTTTATATTGTGGCTTTTTAGCTGCTATTTAGGCTGTTGCATTGACTTCTAGCGCGTTGGTTGAAACTAAAACAGTGTTTTTTAAAAATTCATGCGATAATTCAAGCTATTGCTTATTTTTAATCGTTAGGGGGATTCAGTATCGACCTAAACAATTGACTTGTTTGCTAATTAGTCTTGGCATTTAGAGTGTGGAACTTTAGGATAAGGTTAGGTTTTTATTCCTCGATGTAAAACAGTTATTTAATTATGGATCAACAAGGATTTTTTAATGGGCCGATTTGAGAGTCAAGGCGTGGCATTTAAAGGGTTTGCCATTTCTGCATTTATTGTAGTGATTTTGGCAGGGATAAAAACAGCAAGCCCGATAGTGGTTCCTTTTGTGCTGTCGGTGTTTATAGCGGTGATCTGTAATCCGGTCATTAACTGGCTTACTCGCCATAAAGCCCCTAGAGGGCTAGCCGTATTAATGCTGATGGTTTTTATTGTGTTAATGGGATTGTGGCTGGCTTCATTAGTTGGCACCTCGATTAACGAGTTTTCAAAACAATTGCCGTTTTATCGCGATCAGTTGATTGAACAGTTTTCTTGGATTGTCGATAAGCTAGCCGCGCTTAATATTCAGATCTCCAAAGAGCAGATTTTAGCTTATTTTGACCCAGGTATTGCGCTGTCAATGACCACCAATATGTTGACTGGCGTCGGCAGTGTGATGGCGAATCTGTTTTTGATTATTTTGACCGTTGTATTCATGTTATTTGAGTCAAATGGCTTTTCAAGAAAGATGCACCTTGCACTTGATGACCCTGATATGCGACTAAAGCAGATAGACCGTTTTCTACACTCGGTTAATCAATATATGGTGATAAAAACGTTAGTCAGTTTGGGGACTGGTTTTATTGTCGGGCTTGGTTTGTACATTATTGGCGTTGATTATGCGCTGCTGTGGGGAGTAATTGCTTTTCTATTTAACTATATCCCTAATATAGGTTCGATTATTGCTGCTATTCCCTCTGTGTTACTCGCGTTCATACAAATAGGTCCAGGTGCTGCGGGTGCGGTCGCTTTGTTGTATTTAGGCACCAATACCATTATGGGTAATGTGGTTGAACCACGCTATATGGGTCGTGGTCTCGGCTTGTCGACATTAGTGGTATTTTTATCATTAATATTTTGGGGGTGGTTACTCGGCTCAGTCGGTATGTTGTTGTCTGTACCATTAACTATGATCGTTAAAATAGCGTTAGAGTCGAGTCAAGATGGCCGCTGGTTAGCAGTGCTGCTGGGTGATGATGTCGCCGAAGATGAAGTCGAGTCCGAAGAAAGTTTAAAGATAGAACAGAGTAAAAAGTGAGTTAAATGCAGTTATTTATTGAAGCAATAAAAGAGCTAACCTTTGGTGATGATGTAGGCCGTTTATTCCACGGACGCGGAGGTTGTTACCAAGGTGCGGAGCACCTTTGTTTAGATTGGTTTTCGCCTGTAATATTGTTAACCAGTTTTAAGCCATTGACCGACGATGAGCTTTCAGTCATCACCGAGGCTGTAGAGCAACGTTGGTGTGAGCTTAAAGGTAATTCACCGATTAACTTAGTTTTTCAGTATCGAGCTGGTGGTGAAACACATACCGATATCCTTAAAGGCGAAGTGCCTGATAAGCACGTAGTGACTGAAAATGGTGCTCAATTTCAAGTGCACTTATTGAAAGGTCAAAATCATGGCTTATTCTTGGACATGAGCAATGGTCGACAGTGGGTTCGCGACAACAGTGCAGGCAAGAAGGTACTGAACTTGTTTGCCTATACTTGTGGTTTTTCTGTTGCTGCGCTGCAAGGAAAGGCCGCAGAAGTAGTTAATATTGATATGAGTAAAGGTTCGTTATCGATAGGTAAGCAAAACCATCTGTTGAACGGCTTTGGCTCAGGAGCGCGTTTCTTAGGCCACGATATTTTTAAATCCTGGGGTAAGCTTACAAAACTTGGCCCTTATGATTTGATCATTGCCGACCCGCCTAGTAATCAAAAAGGCAGTTTTGTGGCGACTAAAGACTATGCTCGACTGTTGAAACGCTTGCCCAGCTTACTTGCGACTGACGGTGATATTCTTTTATGCCTCAATGCACCTGAGCTCACTATCGATTTTCTAAAAGGGCAGGTGGCAGAGTACAGCCCTAATTTAAAATTAGAGCAACAGTTGCAGAATCCACAGGTGTTTAACGATGTTGATCCCAACAAAGCACTGAAAGTGTTGCGCTACAAACAACAGAGCGATTAAGTCGCTTGATAACCGTTTACAGAGTGAAAAGGCCAAACAGTATGTTTGGCCTTTTTTGTGCCTGAATTATACCAATCACAGAAAGTATTAGGCTGTTTAAACGTTCGATGAAGACTGATAACTATGTGGATATTTTAGTTTGGTAAAACCGCTGAGCATTCACAGCAAGTTAACACAGCAGGTTATTCAATGTAGGCGATGAAGAGATAGCAGTAGATGTTACTGTCTGTATATTTTTTTTGCTAATTAAAATGGCTGTTTAGTGTGAAAGCGAATAAAAAACTGAAAGACTTTCAGTTTTGCTGACGGAAAATAGAGTGTTCTGGCCTTAAGACAGTGTTTTAGGCTGTTTTTGCATTTTAAACTGAAAGTTTTCTGTAAGTGCCTCGGTAATGCTGTTATAATCCTCGATAGAAACACTGCAGAGTTGGCATGTTTTAAGAAAGGCAAAATGTCACACTATTGATGACATGCTTTTGTACCCTACACCTAAATCAAAGATCCGGAGTCGTTATGGAAGTTCAGGAATATGAAGGCGCATATTATCAACTACAAGATGAGATGTTAGAGTCTCTGCCAGTTGAAATGGATGAAGAAGCATTTTTGGATTAGGATAGCCGCTGATAAAACTATCTGATATCAGTTTTATCTAGAAGAAATAGCAACCATAGGGTTGCTATTTTTGTTTGTGAGTTATGTCATAACCTAGCACCTAGCCATTTACATTTCTTTTTTCAGGGACCACTTCGGTGATAATCCACTTCCCTTTGCGTTTATTCAAGCGCAATGTTCGATCATCGACCCAAAACTGGCCACCACGCAATCCCATAATCTTCACGATGACGGTGACATCTTCAGTTGTTTTTCGGAAAAAATCGATATCAACTTCATCAACCTCCATCTCAACGTCGGTCAATGACAAGTTGAGTACATGTCGTTGTACTGAAGTTGCAATGTAATAGTGTGACAATATATCCTTCATTGAGTCATCGACGAACAACTTGGCTTTCTCTACATCACGCTCAACATAAATAGCATTTAAAAAACCGAGAGAGGAGAGCTCTGGCGTACGCATAGAGGGGATTGACGGATCCGCTAATACAGACTGGCCGGCGGTATTGTCGCAAGCAGAAATGCTAAACAGTGACATAATAAGAATAAGGAATTTCAACATAAGTTTTTATTATTGGTTTTTTAGCAGTATCACGATAATCCTGCACTAACGCAAGATTTTACTGTTAGATCTAACGCAAAGCTTGACCTAGATAAAGATCTCAGGCATATCTGTATAGATAACTTATAAAGGTTATCCACAGAATCTGTGGACAAGTGTGTTGAAGACTATTTTTAGTGTAGTTAAGTTATTAATATATCAGCATTAAATTGACTGGTTATTTTTTGACGTATTCACGTCATGTTTACTATTTGGCCTGTTTATTCTGATCAATTCCCCCAATACTACTGTTAATTTGATCGCGACGATCCCTATTAGTGTATTGCTACGGTATAAATTCTCAGCCCAAAAAAAAGCCTGCATAAGCAGGCTTTTTAGTTGTATCGTATTTAGCTTTCGTTTTGCGAAGCTTGGATTGCAGTAAGCGCAATCGTGTAAACAATATCATCGACAAGCGCGCCGCGTGATAAGTCATTTACAGGTTTGCGCATGCCTTGCAGCATTGGACCAATAGAGATTAGATCAGCGCTTCTCTGAACCGCTTTGTATGTAGTATTACCGGTATTTAGGTCTGGGAATACAAATACGGTTGCTTGACCTGCAACAGGGCTGTCAGGCGCTTTAGAGCGAGCAACGTTCGGCATAACCGCGGCGTCGTATTGTAAAGGACCATCAATCACTAGATCTGGTCGCTTCTCTTTAGCAATGCGAGTCGCTTCACGTACTTTATCTACGTCAGAACCTGTTCCTGAACTACCAGTAGAGTAACTGATCATTGCTACGCGTGGATCGATGCCAAATGCGATAGCAGATTCTGCTGACTGAATCGCAATATCAGCTAACTGCTCTGCATTTGGGTCTGGGTTAATGGCACAATCACCGTAGACTAAGACCTGATCTGGCATCAACATAAAGAAGATAGAGGAAACTAAGCTTGAACCCGGCGCCGTTTTAATTAATTGCAATGGTGGACGAATAGTATTAGCAGTGGTATTAACCGCGCCAGATACGATACCGTCTACTTCACCCTGAGCAAGCATCATAGTCCCTAGTACCATGTTGTCTTCTAACTGCTCTTTGGCGACGACTTCGGTTAAGCCTTTACTACGACGAAGTTCAACCATTGGCTCGACATAACGGCTGCGTGCGGCTTCTGGCTCGACGATCTCTACGCCTTCACCTAATGTTACGCCCTGCAAAGTCGCGATACGTTCAATCTCTTCACGATTACCCAGTAAAACACAGCGGGCAATACCGCGCTCAGCACAAATGCTAGCAGCTTCGATTGTTCTAGGCTCATCACCTTCAGGTAACACGACAGTTTTACGAGCGGCGCGGGCAAGTTCTGTTAACTTGTAACGGAATGCTGGTGGTGACAAGCGATGTTCACGTGGTGAGTTTTTAGTAATGCTTTCAACCCAGCTTTGATCAATATGGCCAGCGACAAACTCTTGAACCTGTTCAATACGCACCGCATCATCCACAGGGACTTCATGGTCAAAGCGTTGAATGTTCAGCGAGGTTTGCCAAGTATTAGTATCGATTAAGAACACAGGTAAGCCAGTTTCAAAAGCTTGCTCACACAGTTCCATAATTTGTGGCTCTGGCTCGTAGCCACCCGTTAGCAAGAGCGCACCAACTTTAATGCCGTTCATTGAAGCAAGACAAGCAGATACGATTACGTCACTGCGGTCGCCAGAGGTCACGAGTAGTGAATCTGTTTTAATATGAGTAACCATATTTGGGATACTGCGGGCACAGAAGGTCACTTTACGCATGCGGCGAGTGTTCATTTCGCCAGCGTTGATAATTTTAGCGCTGAGGTGCTTAGCAAGATCTGAAGCGCGTGGTGCCACTAGGTCTAGGTTATAAGGCACGCTACCTAGAATGCGCAGTTTGCTCTTGCCTGGTAGCTGGAACATGTTTGCCGCATCGGTGCGTTGAACACTGTCGTGATCGAATACTTCTGATAGGTCAGGGCGTGCACGGCCCTCGTCATCAACAGGAGCGCCGATTTTGTTGATAATCGCGCCAATAAGACGTTTGTTTTTATTTCCGCCCCATGAATTATGCGAGATCTCTAACCGGTTCATTAACGCAGTCGCACTTTCATTACCTGGCGTGGCGACAAAAATTACGTCAGCATCTAAGGCTTTCGCAATCGCATGGTTTACATCACTTGAGAATGGATGATTGCGCGTTTGTACTAAACCTTCAACAATCAGTGTTTCTGTATCATCTGCAAACTCAGTTGCACGGGCAATAATCTGCTCCATCAATACATCTGTCTTGTCTGCACGGATCAGGTTTTCTGCGTGATCCATCTCAAACGGTTCGAGTGGATTAACAGTCGGTGATTTGCTTAAAATAGTGGTTGAACGCTCAGGTCCACGATCGTTTGGGCGTTGCTGAGCGATTGGCTTGAAAAACCGAACCTTAACACCGTGGCGCTCTAGCGCACGAACCATACCTAAACTGATTGATGTTAACCCTACACCAGTCCCCACCGGGATGAGCATAATGTTGCGAGACATAAATACCTCTTAAAAACTCGAGAACGCCACAAAAATATGGCTTTAAAAACGTGTTTTGAGCTGCAGGCATATCTTGCTAGCAGCTCAAAATAGACAAGTTTGACTATTTAATTAGTGAGACTGCATCTTGGGCAATAACCCATTCTTCATTCGTCGGGATAACCATTGCTACTGGACCTTCATCTTTAGTAATTTTACCTTGCTTACCAAAGCGTGCGGCAGTGTTACGCTCTTTATCGACTTTAAAGTTAAAGATCGCTAATGAGTTAAGCACTTTCTCACGAATAACATCAGAGTTTTCACCAATACCACCGGTAAATACCACCGCATCAAGACGCTCTAAAGGTACTGTGTATGACGCGATATACTTTGCTAAACGGTAGCAGAAGATCTCAAGTGCAAGGGTGGCACCTTTATGTCCTTTCTCGTAACCTTCTTCAATACCGCGGCAGTCATTGGTTAGTTCAGAAATACCCAATAAGCCACTTTGCTTGTTAAGTAGGTTGTTAACTTCATCTAAGGTGTATCCAAGACGGTTAACTAGATGGTAAATAATTGATGGATCCATATCGCCACAGCGAGTACCCATGACTAGACCTTCAAGTGGAGTTAACCCCATAGAAGTATCAACACTCTTACCGCCTTTAATTGCAGTAACAGAAGCGCCATTTCCTAAATGCGCACAGATAACATTAGTATCTGCTTCATCTTTTCCTAAAGCTGCAGCTGTTTCACGGCTAATGAATAGGTGGCTAGTACCGTGCATGCCATAACGACGAATCGCATTTTCTCGGTAAAGCTTGTACGGCAGGGCATAGATAAAGGCTTTCTCTGGCATGGTTTGGTGGAAAGCAGTATCAAATACAGCCACTTGTGGCAAGTCTGGGAATGATGCTTGTGCAGCACGAATACCAATTAAGTGAGCAGGGTTATGCAGTGGTGCTAATGTGGCACAATCTTCAATGCCTTGAACCACAGATTCATCAATGATCACTGAGTGAGTAAACTTTTCTCCGCCGTGTACAACACGGTGGCCAATGGCTTGGATCTGCTCGGCAATTTGAGGGTGCGCACCTAAGATGTTGTTTACGATATATTCAACCGCTTCTCTGTGAGCAGTAAATGCGCCTAAGCTGGCATCGTGCTTAGCGCCGTTAACTTTCCACTTAATTCGTGAGTCTTCAAGACCAAAACACTCGGCTAGACCTGAAATTTGGTCATCACCAGTTAGCGCATCAATAATCGCAAACTTAAGAGATGAACTACCGCAGTTAAGCACCAATACCAGTTTGTTTGACATGTTTAAACCTTTCGCAATAAGTAATGAAATCGTTTGATTCACTGAATAATACCAATCGGTATAAGTAGTGGGTCTACTCAGAGTGTTTTTGGCGAACTAATTCAAGGCGGATAATTGCCATAATGGTTGTTCCCTTTTGCCTTTATCCAACACTGAATTAGGAAGCCAAAAACGCTCCTTACAGGCGAGTGTTAGCGACTCTGATGCTGCGTTAATGAGCTTGAACGTAGAATAACTATGCGCTTCACTCACTGCAAACCACATGGATGTGGTGAATGTCATTAATGCAGGAGCATTTAATGACATTGCCTCAAAATCGCTAAACTCTCGCTGAGCGACCAAATCTTTATACCGATTGGTATAACAATAACTTCTATGGCAACTATAGGCCGAAGTCGTAAAATGTGCCCTGTAAAAGAGCGAAAATCTGTTGCTTACCGGGCATAGAGCCTTGGGGCAAGCCAAGTGTTTGTGCTAGAGTTAGGCTTGTTATTGATTATTAATAGGTGCCATTCTTGAGCATTCAAGTTCTCAAAACCTTAGGTGAAGGCCGTCGTTATATGAAGACGTGGCCTATGGTTAGACAACTGAGTTTTTATTTTCCTGAGTACCGCGTTATGCGTGCGACTCAAATTGCTTTGCCTTTAATGCCACTACTCGCGGTGTTGGCTGGCGCCAGTCAGTTATATCTGCATGGCTGGGATTACTTACCACAAGCAATCACTATTGCATTATTCTTTATCAGCTTACCTATTCAAGGTTTGCTATGGTTAGGTTGGCGATCCGCTCATCCTTTACCGTTAACTTTGTTGGACTGGGGTAATCAGTTATCAACTAAGCTGTCTCAAATGGGTGTAAATTGTCGGCCTTTAGGCGCTAAAGCTTGCTATTACGATATGGCGCTTATTTTGAAAGCGGCATTCGAACGTTTAGATGCAAGTTATTGGGAAGAGCTTTAGCTCGGCAAACATTTAATAAATCGCATTAATACCCATATCGATAAAGACTTGCTTTATCTTCTCCATCGTTTCGGTAGTTGGAGGAGAGATTTGGTTGAGTTCATACTCTTCACCCATCGCTTCCCACTTATGCTTACCTAACTCGTGATAGGGTAGTAACTCTACTTTTTCTACATTGGTCATTGGTTTGATAAATTCGGCCAAAGCTTGTGCCGATGGAATATCATCGGTAAACCCACCGACAACCACATATCTAATCCAAGTCTTTTGGTTTCGTTTATGTAAATGTTCGGCAAATTGCAATGTACGTTGGTTGCTGACTTTGGTTAAATCGATATGTTTTTCATCGTTTATCTGTTTAATGTCAAGCAACACCAAATCGGTGCTATCAAGTAGCTCGTCAATAATTGGGGTATATTTGCGCACAAAACCATTAGTGTCTAAGCAAGTATGAATACCTTCTTTTTTACAAGCTTTAAAAAGCTCTGCGACAAACTCTGGTTGTAATACCGCTTCACCGCCGCTGGCTGTAACACCGCCACCGCTGGCTTCTAGAAAAGGTCGATAGCTAATGATTTGGCTCATTAGCTCATCGACTTTAATTTCTCTACCACCGTGTAGATCCCAAGTATCGCGATTATGACAGTACTGACATCGCATCAAGCAACCTTGCATGAAGGTGATAAACCTTATGCCTGGACCATCTACGGTGCCAAAGGACTCTAATGAATGAATCCGACCTGTTACTGCCATTATTACTCCTTGTGAGGCTAGTGCAGCACTTTGCTACGCTAGCCGAATCAACACATAAAACCGACGTTATAGACCTTTAGTAAAGGTACGAGTGATAACATCTTGCTGCTGCTCTGGTGTCAGAGAGTTAAAGCGTACTGCATAACCTGAAACACGAATGGTTAGCTGTGGGTATTTATCTGGATTAGCCACGGCATCTTCAAGCATTTCACGGTTCATCACGTTTACGTTTAGGTGTTGGCCACCTTCGCGACTGTCGTTATGAGCAAAGTAACCATCCATTAATGCCGCAAGGTTAGCTTTACGGCCATCTTCATCTTTACCTAACGCATTAGGAACAATAGAGAAGGTGTAAGAGATACCATCTTGTGCATGAGCAAAAGGTAGTTTAGCAACTGATGTTAAAGAAGCAATGGCTCCTTTTTCGTCACGGCCATGCATAGGGTTTGCACCCGGTGCAAAAGGTGCGCCTGCTTGGCGTCCATCAGGTGTGTTACCTGTTTTCTTACCGTAAACCACGTTAGAGGTGATTGTTAAGATAGACTGTGTAGGAATCGCATCACGGTACATCTTCATGCTACGGATCTTCGCCATAAAGCGCTCTACAAGCTCAGTGGCTAAATCATCAACACGTGCATCGTTGTTACCAAACTTTGGATAATCACCGCTGATATCGAAATCAACAGCAATGCCATTTTCGTCACGAATAGGCTTTACAGTGCCGTATTTAATTGCAGAAAGTGAATCAGCTGCAATTGATAGACCAGCGATACCACATGCCATTGTACGACGAACATCTCTGTCGTGAAGCGCCATAAGTGCGGCTTCGTAAGAGTACTTGTCGTGCATGAAGTGGATAGCGTTTAAAGCTGATACATATTGCGTTGCTAACCAGTCCATCATGGTGTCTAAGCGACCCATAACGTCATCGAAATCTAAAACTTCATCTGTGATTGGCGCAAACTTAGGACCAATTTGAGTCTTAAGTTTTTCATCAACACCACCGTTGATGGCATAAAGCATAGTTTTAGCTAGGTTGGCACGGGCTCCGAAGAACTGCATGTGCTTACCAACAACCATTGGGCTTACACAACATGCGATAGCATAATCGTCAGATTCAAAATCTGGACGCATTAAGTCATCGTTCTCGTACTGGATAGAGCTAGTATCGATAGAAACTTTAGCTGCGTACTTTTTAAAGTTAAGCGGTAACTGCTCAGACCAAAGTACAGTGATGTTTGGCTCTGGGCTTGGGCCCATGTTGTACAAAGTGTGCAAGAAACGGAAGCTAGACTTAGTCACTAATGTACGGCCATCAACACCCATACCGGCGATTGACTCTGTTGCCCAGATTGGGTCGCCAGAGAATAGCTCATCATATTCTGGAGTACGTAGGAAACGAACCATACGTAACTTCATCACGAAATGGTCAACCATCTCTTGTGCTTCTTGCTCAGTCAATACGCCAGCAGCGATATCACGCTCGATAAAGATATCAAGGAAGCTTGAAGTACGCCCCAATGACATTGCTGCGCCATTTTGGCTCTTAACAGCGGCAAGGTAACCAAAGTAAGTCCACTGAATCGCTTCTTTAGCATTGGTAGCTGGCTTAGAGATGTCGAAGCCGTAGCTTGCTGCCATCTGCTTCATTTGGCCAAGTGCTTTATGCTGCTCGGCGATCTCTTCACGAAGCTGCATTGTGTAAGATAGGTTTTCGCCTGTTTCGAAGTCAGCTTGAAGTGAACCAAACTGAGCAAACTTATCTTGCATTAGGTAGTCAATACCATATAGCGCGATACGACGGTAATCACCAATGATACGACCACGGCCATATGCATCAGGCAAACCTGTCAATACACCAGACTTACGACAACGCATAATTTCAGGTGTGTAAATATCGAAAACACCTTGGTTATGTGTTTTACGTAACTCTGAGTAAACATACTTAATGTTTGGATCAAGTTCACGACCATATGCGGCGCAAGAACCTTCAACCATGCGAATACCGCCATTAGGCAGCATTGCACGTTTAAGCGGTGCTTCAGTTTGCAGACCAACGATTGTTTCTAGGTCTTTAGTGATGTAACCCGCTTCATGAGAAGTGATTGTAGACACTTTGTCAGTATCAAAATCGACAGGGGCGTGGGTACGGTTTTCTTGCTTAACGCCTACCATTACTTTATCCCAAAGCTCTGTAGTCGCTTCGGTTGCATCTGCTAAGAAAGACTCATCGCCTTCATAAGGCGTGTAGTTAGCTTGGATAAAGTCACGCACATTGACTTCAGTTTTCCAATCGCCTGGCGTGAAACCTTCCCACGCGTTTGCAAACTGTTCAGTTTTTTCGGTCATCGTACTAATACCTTCTGTTTGAGATAAAGGTTATTGGCGTTAACTAGGTTTATCGTTTAACCCTAACGACCAATAGCTAATGCTTAAACGTTGCAAAGGCCTTAGCCTTTTGTTGAAACGTTTTCGAAGTGATTTCACTTCGCAGGAATTTGTTTGTTGATAACCACAATAGAATTTACATTAACTCTAACAAAGTGGTTTATCTAAATTGGTAAGACCAATTTACCGTAAGTATATTACCATAGCCTTACTGAGCCTGCACTCTAATCCGCAGCCAATTGGCGCGTATTTGTTGAAACTGTTAACAAGATAGCATTTATTAAACAATTTAATGTTTGCATCTATGCTTGATGTCAGGTAATTGCCTTGTTGGTCTATTTTTCGCAAGGTAATTTATTGCTGTTTATTCTCTCTCTTAATTCAATGCAGCTGCTAAAGCTTCAATAGGATTGCTTTGCAACCTAGCGCTATGTTTTAAGTCATAGTGAGTATCAAACAGATTGATAAGAATTATAGATGAGAAAAAGGCGAAGAGAGTGCAGGGCTCTGTTCGCCAATTCATTTAAAGTAGAGCTGGTATACCGGTTATCATGCCTACCGCTAACATGGCAGCAAGACAAATAACAAATGCAAGCCCAGGGATGACCATACGGTCAGTGAACGATAATGATTTAGCGCGTTCTTTATCACCAATAAGGCCGTTATTGTCTAGAAACATGGTTAACGCCCATGCTAAAACAGGGTTTGCGACGAATGCGGCAAAGATACATATGCCAGCTGATTGGCTATTTTTAGTGTCTTTTACCATCTGCATACCGGCTTCAAGCAGTGGTAAAAATACCCCAACTAAAAGTGCAATCGACATAACAGGTCGCCATACGGTAACGTCCATTGGGTAACCAATCACTGCCACTAAGATACACATTATGCCGAGCAAAATAGCACCTGCAGGTATTGGGCGTTTAGCGATGGCCGCTGGGATCATGTATGTCCCCCAAGAAGAGGTAATGTTACCGCCACCAACTGCTGTACCGACAATCTGACGAACTGAGCAGGTGGTCATAGTATCGTCAACATCCATCAATACTTTTTCTGAACCTTTTGGATAGTTAAGCTCTTGGAAGATGCGGTGCCCAAGGAAATCAGGTGACCACATTGCAACAGCTAAGATTGCAAAAGGTAGAGAAGCAATAAAGTGTTCAATGTTAGGTAAGCCTAACTGCCAACCGTATTCTGTTGATCCCCACCAATACATAGGGTTTAAGTTAGGGATCCCAGGTTCTGTTACAAATTTAAGATCAAGTCCAGCACCTAATGCAAAAGCGAGCACGATTGCGGCAATCGAACACAGCGGAATCGCTAGCCAACGCTTGCCAACTTTTGCAAGGTAAGCATATAAGATGACGTTTGCCAGTAAAATGAAGAAAGCGACATAACCTAAGCTGTAATCTAGCGCATGCTTGGCTTCAAGTCCGCCAGCCCAGTCAAACAGCGAAGTGATTTGACTCTTGGCTCCCATGAAACCGAGAAATACTAGCAGGCCTCCAGCAACCCCGCTACTGGTTAAATTAACCAGCCTAGATCCACCTTTAAAGTAGCTGAGAATGAGACCGAACACCCCAAGTAGAATAGCGAGTGCCAGAGGATGAGCACCTGCTAAGGCAATGGCACCAATTAAAGGGATCATTGGTCCGTGGTTGCCACCGAGGTTAGCGCGAGGATTAATGAATCCTGAGCTGATAATACAAAAGAGTAGCGCGGGTATAAGCATTTCAACTCGTACAACTTGGATTGCGAACTCTGCGCCTAAGTTTACATGCTCCCAACGTTCAGATAGTCCCGATGCCCATGCTGCCATTACAGCAGAATACATCACGGTAATACCGATAGTCCCAGCGATAGCAGGAACTAAGTCTTCCCATTCAAAGCGAAAGTCTCTGCCAGGTAGATTAAGCCCCCAGCGTCTAGGCTTCATTATTTTTAGTTCATTATCTAAATACTCTTCACGAGTATTAAATTCAGATGCGGGACGGTGAAGTGCTTTATAGCTCTGATCTGAGCTGTCTTCTGCTTCATTCTTTACTGTTTCAGGCATAATTTCTCATTCTCCGAAAAGAATTTAAGTGATTCATCGGGATATATAACAGTTATTTAGTTGTTCCCTGTGAATTAACAACTTTCTTATACTGATAGGTATAAGTGTAGTCGACTTCAAGTCTTTGTTAACGCTTCTGTAACGGCAAATATTCAGCATTGTTTGCGCTGAAACGCTGGTTACATGGGTAATCCTTTACCTATACTAAATTGGTAAGACCAATTTACCCCAAAGATCTTAACATAGTAACCTTGGTTCAACATCAAGTATCAAAGTTATTGAATATGATGTTTGATTAAACTGAGAGCGACTTAACAACTTATACAGTGATGGCTAAATAATCTAATAATAGGCATGTAATTTGCCTTAGTGTCTAGATCAATAAAACCTGTATTTTAGGTCGAAAAATAACCGTTAGTAAACTTGTGATACTTGTTGTGGTTTTAGATCACTATAACTGGGCATTCGTCACGGCAAATAAAGTGGCAGTTGTGATCTGGATCGCTTTCGGGGCTGCTGCCCTCCTTTATGAAATCATTAATATCTTGATGTCGGTATCGGTTTTATCGATAAATTGGCTACCGACTAGCGTCTTTATATACCTTTAGCTGCTTTTATAAGTACGCATTTAGATTTGATTTTGCTCGTTAATGCTTACCGATTAAAACTGCCAAAATATTTAACCATACGTAATCGCTCATTTCTGATTAACAATTAATATTGTTATATAACAGCTGCTTATGTATTGCGCTCCTTGTTTGGTAACAACGTTAACATCTGCATATGGACTTTTCTAGGTATCAAGAATAATGATTGAGCCTATCATTATTATCAGATTTTATTATCCCATTGCTTCGGGTAATTTGTGCTTAGAACAAGAGTTCGTTTTTGAATAACTGGAGTGTGTAATGAGTGTAGGTCTAGTGACTTACTGTTACGAAGCAGTAAGGGGGGAGTATGTCGGGAAATAGCCAAACAAAACAGATGCCGATGACCAAGCAACTAAAAAGTCCTTTATCGCAAGAGAGCGGGCTAAAACCAAGTATGTATCAACAAGCGGAGCGATATGGATCCGATAAAGTGGTAAAGGCTCATTGGCAGTCTTTCGGCTTG
Organism: Shewanella sp. 10N.286.54.B9; assembly: GCF_041468565.1. Taxonomy (NCBI): domain Bacteria; kingdom Pseudomonadati; phylum Pseudomonadota; class Gammaproteobacteria; order Alteromonadales; family Shewanellaceae; genus Shewanella; species Shewanella sp. 10N.286.54.B9. Next base: position 34,152 of record NZ_JBFRIY010000059.1, on the reverse strand, counting down.
GCGATATTTGCGGGTGCATTTATCGCATTAGCATTTGTGTTTTATATCACAGTAACAACCGGCAGTACTGGACCTTGGGGGCTAATGAGACTCGCTGGAGGCTTAGCATTTAGTCTTGGGCTAATGCTAGTGGTGATCTGTGGTGGTGAACTATTTACCAGTACCGTGCTAAGTAGCGTCGCCTGGGCACAAAAACAAGTTTCAACTCAGTCTTTACTCAAATGCTGGGGGCGCGTGTATGTCGGTAACTTTATTGGTGCAATGCTAATGCTGTTATTGATTGTGGTCGCCGGGATGCAAAATCTAAATGAAGGCCTTTGGGGACTCAATGCTCTTAATATCGCCCAACATAAGTTGCACCACGGTTGGTGGCAAGCTTTTGTGCTGGGAATGCTCTGTAATATGTTGGTATGCCTTGGCGTTTGGATGACATTTTCCAGTAAAGACGCATTAACTAAAGCGATATTACTGATGTTACCTGTGGCGATGTTTGTTAGTAGTGGTTTTGAACATAGTATCGCTAACTTGTTCATGGTGCCTTTAGGCATAGTGCTGGCGAATGTGTCAGACCCAGCTTGGTTTGCAGCACTCAATGTCACTCAAGCCCAATATAGCGACTTAACGGTTACCAACTTTATTATCAATAACTTAATACCGGTGACACTGGGTAATATTGTCGGTGGTGGCTTGTTCGTTGGCTTAGGCTACTGGCTAATTGAGAAAGCTAATCCAAGTCCATATCCACATTTAACGACACAAAATAAGCACTCTGTCTTGGCTGAAGTCATTTCATTGTCAGATCTCGAAAAAAATAACCAAACACATTTTATAGAACAAGCCTTTGCTGAACCTTCAGTGGCGCAAAGTCCTAACAGTGCCTACCTATCTTCTGGAGTAAAAAATATGCCTAAAACAATACAAAAACTTAATGTTAGCGATCTAATGAATCCTGCTCCATTTACACTAACAGCCGACATTACGGTATACGAAGGGTTGAAGCGTCTTACCGAAAGTGCGAGTCGCGGTGCACCTGTGATTAATGAGCAACAACAGTTACTTGGTTTTGTCTCTCAACAAGATCTCTTACGCAGCCTATGGTCTGAAGAATTTGCCCGTGGCGTAAACTTTAAAGTCGCTGATTTGATGCAAACCCAGGTATTGACGGTATCGCCGTCAGATGCCGTTGCCGATCTGATAGAACTGATGGTTGTTGATAGAGAGAAATTATTTCCAGTAAACGACACTGGGATGCTGATAGGTAACACATTCAAAAGTTACGAAGAGCGTCTAAGAGCAGCTAATGCAAATAAACCGAGTGTGTTCCCTGTGGTTGAAGACGGCGTATTATGCGGTGTTATTACACGGGAAGATATAGCGCAGAAAGTCTGTGAGATCTATAAGTTCTAAGCATATTGAAAGCGTAACAAAGGGCAAAGAGGAGGCCGATCCTCTTTGCCTTATTGTCAGTTTAGCGGTTTTTTTTACCAACCCTATTGCGGCTCAAACGTCTGGCCTCTGTAATAACACAATCTCGGAGTGGATTCTCACCTGCATCATTACGCCAGACAAATGAAAGATGACGTTGCATGTTTAGCTCTGGGGTGGATAACACCACTAATTCGCCGTTGGCTATCTCTTTCTCTACATCTAAATAGGGCAAACTACTTAAGTAAGGACCATTCTTAACAAGGGCCTTAAGCAGCGAAACGTATTCATACTCTTTCCACACATGCAGTTTTTCAATGATGCCATGAATGGCGCCTTCAAAAATACGTCTTGTGCCAGCACCTTGCTCTCTAAGTACCCACTTTGCTTGCTCTAACTGGGCTAAACTTGCTGATTTTGTTTTAGCATATGGATGATGAGGTGATGATACCACGACAAGGTGATCATCAAGCCACTGCTCCTGATGCAGTCGACTGTCATCATTGCGGCCTTCGATTATGCCAAAATCGTATTCATAATTAAGTAAGCCTTCAATCACGTTTTCGGTATTTTCTACCATCAAGTCAATGCGGAGTTCTGGGAAGTCGGTATCAATTTTGCTGATAAGTTCTGGTAACAGGTGTTCAGCGGCTGTTTGACTAGAGCAGATCCGAAATCGACCGCTTATAAGATGTTGTTCATGCAGGCCTAATTCAATCTGTTGTGCATCTTGTAACAGACGTCTCGCTTTTGGCCGCAGCCAGTTGCCCCAATGGCTTAGCGTTAACCGGTTACCCTGGCGAATAAAGAGTGGCCGGCCAAGTAAATTCTCCAATTGTCCCAACGACATACTTACAGCCGATTGCGTCATCGACAGTTTTCTAGCCGCAGCACTGACACTTTCTAGGCTGGCAACAGCATCGAAAACCATTATTTGTTTAAGAGAATACTTCATTGCACCTACTGTTTACCTACTCGAAAAATTACTAAATGGAAACTATCAATTTAATTGATGGTCATTGGGTATGATTTTAGGCGGTGAACAAGCGTTGAACAAGCCAAGTTGGTGTTAGGTACGAATAACTTAGATTAAGTTCACTATTCTATATATAGTGTGATCCGCATGCACCTCTAGTGACAAACATAGGGTAAGTGCTTTGATAATAAATAGTTGCAAAGATGTTTTGCTCAGCTGTAAAGCGAGAAAATACACACGTTAGTAAGGCGCAATGGATCACTTAGGCTATCTTTTAACTGACTATTTCAACTGACAATACCTTTTCAGTTGCCTAGTTTTTACTCTTTCAAATGAAACGATATGGGCGTTAGTCCATCTTTTACCGACTGCCAATTAAGCGCTCATAGATAAAGCGCTGACATTGGTTTATATTTGCTGCCAAATAATAACAATATGGCGGCCAAATGAAGCAAGCTCCCGCAGTTCAGCAACAAACTTCAATCAATCCCTCGAACAGTCGTTCTCACATTGTGAATAGACCATGGCAGATGCCCGATACCTTGGTGATTATCTTCTTTGTGGCACTGTTTGCAGCAGTAATGACCTACTTTATTCCTGTTGGCTCATTTGAAACACAACAAGTAAGCTACGTGATTGACGGTGTTGAGAAGAGCCGCAGCGTGGTCGATCCTAATTCATTTGCTTACCAGTTAAATGATGATGGCGAGCCCATGCTGCAGCCCGTCAGTTTATTTGCTGGCGGTGGAGGCACGGGCTTCTTTAATTTTGCCTTTGAAGGCTTAGTTTCTGGATCAAAGTGGGGCAGCGCGATTGGTGTCATCATGTTTATGCTCGTTATCGGCGGCGCCTTTGGCATTGTCATGGCAACTGGAACCATTGATAACGGCATTTTAAAGCTTATCGATAAAACCCAAGGCAATGAAACACTGTTTATACCGGTTATCTTTACCCTATTCTCACTGGGCGGGGCAGTATTTGGGATGGGGGAGGAGGCGATTGCCTTTGCGATTATTATCTGTCCGTTAATGATAAGGCTTGGCTACGACGGTATAACCACGGTAATGGTAACTTATGTTGCTACTCAAATAGGTTTTGCAGCCTCATGGATGAATCCATTTAGTGTGGCGATTGCCCAGGGCATTGCCGATGTTCCTGTGTTGTCTGGCTCTAGCGTACGGGTAGTCATGTGGTTAGGTTTTACCCTTATGGGGCTGATATTTACCATGCGCTATGCTGCTAAAATAAAAGCAACACCTGAGCTCTCATATAGTCGTCAAAGCGATCAATATTTCCGTGATAATGCCAATGATGCAAATCTCGATAGCCGCTTTAACCTAGGCGACATTCTGGTGTTACTAACCATTGTAGCAACTGTGGCCTGGATCATATGGGGCGTGGTGGTCAATGCTTGGTTTATCCCTGAAATCGCTAGCCAGTTTTTTGCGATGGGTATTGTTGTCGGTATCATCGGTGTTGTCTTTAAGCTAAATAACCTGACGGTAAATAAAGTCGCCATTAGCTTCAAGCAAGGGGCATCAACAATGCTTGAACCGGCAGTTTTAGTCGGCTGTGCATCGGGAATACTATTATTACTCGGCGGCAGTAATGCAGCCAACCCTAGTGTACTCAATACCATATTGAGTAGCTCTGGAGAGTTTATTGGCCAGCTACCGAGTGTGATGTCAGCATGGTTTATGTTTGTGTTCCAGGCAGTGTTTAACTTTTTTGTGACCTCAGGTTCAGGTCAAGCAGCGCTGACAATGCCGTTGATGGCACCGCTCGCTGATATTGTTGGCGTCACTAGGCAAGTTGCGGTGCTGGCGTTTCAATTAGGAGATGGTTTCACTAATGTATTGGTGCCTACGTCAGCTTCATTGATGGCGACGTTAGGCGTTTGTAGAGTGGATTGGGGCCAGTGGCTTAAGTTTATCTGGCGCTTTATGTTGGGGCTGTTTGTTGTCTCTAGTGTTATTGTCATCACTGCCCACTACATGGGGTTTAGCTAAACAGTTTGATGTTGCACCATTAACTTAAAGCAATAAAAAATGGCATCCTAAGATGCCATTTTTTTATGTTTGATTAAGCGCCATTTAGTGCGCTTAGTTCAACAGTGTTTAGAACTTAACTTCACCTTCAATGAACCACTCTTGTCCACGAGCGTTGTATACGCTACGTGGGTAATGAGGCCATGAAGTGTTTGTTGGGTCAAAGTTAGGGCCAGCATCAAACATGTTGATTAGACCTGTAGATACTTTGATGTTGTCAGTAAAGTTGTAACCTGCAGTTAGGTTCCACTTAGTTAGTGATGCTACTTCGTAGTCACTTTCTTCGCCTTCACCGCCTTCAGCAAATGACTTATAAGCAGTACCGTGCATACGTGCAGTGTGGTATGCGCCAAGTGTTGCTTCAAAGTCTTCTAGGAAGTAACCCAGTACAAGGTTGGCTCTGTACTGTGGTAACCCACCGTTGTAGATATCATCATCAATTTCAGCTGTTGGGTCTAATTGACCTTCTGACATTAAGATGTAAGTACCGTTAAAGTTAAGTTTAAACTCACCAATGGCATCTAGATCCCAACCATATCCCGCAGTAACATCTAGACCACGAACTTGCTGGTATGCAAGGTTTTGGGCGACAGAGTTAACGTGAGTAATAGTACCGTCTGCATCACGAGTGATCATATCTTCATATAGGTCATATTCACGTGCTGCTTTTGAAGCGCTGATGTCACTAACCATGTCATCAAGCTTCCACTCCCAAAGATCTACAGAAGCGTTTAGTGAATCACCGCCCCATACTGCACCTATGTTAGCTGTGTAACCTGTTTCAGCTTCAAGATCTTTGTTAGCACCCGTTGTGATATCAATGTGTAGCTCGTTACACACTTCATTGATTGTTGGGTTAGAGTTTGCTTCACCAGGTGTTCCACCCATAGCTGCACACTGTTTAAAATCAATAACCTGTGTAAAGCCTTGAGTAGGGTCGCCATATACACGGTGCATATCTGGTGCACGGAATACGCTGCTGATAGAACCACGAACGAGTAGCTCATCAAGTGGACGGTATTCAACAGTTAGCTGTGGTGAAAGGTTACCGCCAACATCGCTATATTCATCATAACGTAGAGCAACATCGATGGTTAGCTGGTCAAGAACAGGCATGCTTAGCTCAGCATAAGTTGCCCAGAAATCACGCTCGCCGTTTCCTGAAGAACCACCAGTGGTTAAGATATTACCTTTCTTAGATTCAGAATCTGAATCTGTTTGGTAGTCCTGCTCAGTGTACTCAGCACCAAATGCGAACATTGCGTCACCAGCTGGTAACTCAAATGCTAAACCTGTGATGTTTGCCTGAACGTTTTTCTGTGTAGATTGTGCTTGCTCAAAAGGTGTGTAAGAAGCGTCTTCTACATCCGCAGTCGACATATTCTTAAGTAAAGAGTTACCATTGTCACCAGCGGTTATGTAGTCAAACATACCAGCGATAGTCGCATAGCCACCACGGAATACATCAACATTAGTACGGCCGTAGTTTACAGACGCATCCCAGTTATACTCATCTGCGATTGTACCTTCAAGGCCAGCGGTGAAGAAGTAGTTACGGGTATTGGTTTCGCCTTGACGGTTACCAAATTCATGTAGACGACGAACGTAGTAGTAATCACCATCTGTCGCATTAGCGAAATCACCGCCTAGTGCTGTAGATTTGTCGTTGAATGTTTTACTTAGTCCGCCAGCACCAGAAACGGTTACGTCATTGCCTGCGACTTTGATGTCGTAGTCATTGATCGCCATTGGCTCAATGTTTGTGGTCGATTTTGCTTGTGCAAAGTCTAAACGGCCTAAGAAAGTGATATCGTCAGCTAGTTCATAGTTGAAGTTAGTTGTGCTGATAAAGCGGTAGCTTTCTGGTTCAAGGTCGCGTTGCTTCGAACGGTCATATCCACAAATGCTACGTGCTGAATCCCAGAAGAATCCACCCGCAGTACACTCTTCTGCAGTCAATGCTCGAGCACCACTTGCGCCTTTGCTCGCGCCTGCAATACGTGCACCGTAAGAGCTGTACTGAGAGAACTCACTGTGAGGAACTTTATCTGTATCTAAACCAAAGTTTTCACGATCTGTCGCGCGAAGTACTTCGTTGTTTGTATATTCGATAAACGTTGAAACGTTACCTTTGTCTGAAGAAGAACCAATAGAGAACGCGATTCTGTCATTCATGCCACCGCCATTGGTGGTATCACCGTGACGGTATTTTAGCGCTGCACCGTCAAAGTCTTTCTTCAAAATGATGTTAATAACACCACCGATTGCGTCTGCACCATAAATTGCAGAACCACCTGATTGTAGAACTTCAATTCTTGCAACAGCTTCCATTGGAAGGTTAGCTGTATCAACGAAGTTATCTGTGCCGCCAGCTGGTTTTGGATACTGGTTTAGACGTTTACCATCAATAAGCGTCAATGTACGGTTAGCACCAGCATTACGTAGGCTGATAGAAGAAGCCGCAGGAGTAAAACCATGAACTGATTGAGTGGTCATCGCACCAGTAGTAGATGTTAGGCTTTGAAGTGCATCTTGAATATTGGTAAAGCCTTGCTTTGCCATGTCATCGGCACTTAGCACTGTTACAGGTGTTGCGGTTTCCATATCGGTTCGTTTAATGCGAGAACCGGTAACTTGAATTCGCTCAACTTTATCTGCACTTTCAGCATCAGCCGCAAGAACTACTGGCGAGCTAAGTGCTGCAGTTGCTGCGCCACCCACTAACGCAAAGCGTACCGCTTTGGCCAATCTTGAATTAACTTGCATTGTATTACTCCCTGAAGACTTATATTAATTATATGTTTTATTTTAATTAGAATTACCTTCTTAAGGTGACTTATATGTAAACAAGAAGATGAATCCCATCCGAATAGAACCATAATTAAATAACCGTGGCAACAATCTGGTTACAGTTTTTTTTAGGTTTCAAGCTTAGGAGGTTGTTATTTTTAAATCGACATCTGATAACAATAAATATAAATTTTATTAACGAATGGTTGTATTTGTGAGTTATCACTCTGTGCTTGACGGATTATTAGGCGTTTATTTGAAGTGATGTTGCTGATTTGTTAGTTTGGTGTTGATATATAGTTTTTGGTAATTCTTCGTTAGTAACAAGAGTGATACATTTTATGTGGTTGAAAAGTATTAATTTGGGTATGAAATGTTTGTTTTTGTGATGTTCGTCACGTTACTATTGTGGTTAAAAATGGCGCATTGTTACCATTTTGTAGCTTTTTGTGGGGTGATAACTGCGTAAATTGAGATGATAAACAGTAAAATCTAGTTAGTGATTAACTCATTTTCAGGCGTTTACACTGTTATGAATACGTAATGCTATTTTTATAATGGTGTAAATATCTTACTGCTACATACATAACTATGATGGTTGCAATTACCAGCTCAAGCTTGGCTGTTAATAGTAAACTCACTGATAGGGAACTTTCTCCATAGGTACTTACTATCCAAGATACAGTTTTAAATAAAGCGGTTGCACCGATAACCATTGGAAAAGTAAACGCAGCATAACCAGGACTGAATGGAAGTTTTAATAAGTTAAAAAAGGCTAAATAAATAATGCTTGTCATTAATAGTGCTACGGTCAATAAAACAGCAACAATAATTAAAGAAGGCTGACTCGATATTGTTAGGTAACCGGCTAGAGATAGGCTTGCTGGTGCTGCTAAAATTGCAATTGTTGGTTTTGCTGCGTCGGCTATCGGTTCACAAAATATCAATCTGTAAAGCATAATAGGTAGCATGACTAAATAACTTAACATCCCAAAGTTAACAATGGCGTTGGCAATCCAGTGGTTTTGTACTTGTAATAGCTCTCCATGTGGAAAAGAAACTGCCGCTACGATAATGCCGATAGGTGGGACAAACCAGCTTGGAACCATATGGCTTAGCTTGAAGTCAATTGCTCTATTATAGATAAACATAAATAGAAAGATGATATGGATGCTAATCGCCGTTAACCAAAGTGTTAAAGCGGCGCCTTGGCTAAACCGTCCAATTGCAGCGGAAACGACCATTAACCCCATCGCAAAAGTTGGGATAACACTGCCAATCACTGGGTGAGAAAGCTCTTCGATGAGCACTTTAGGGTGCAGAACGAATTTAGCAACTAGCATTGCTAACAGCACTGACGCAAGTAAAGCACTGGCTAACTGTGCGCTGCCACCAAGCTCAGGAGACATGCTCTCCCAAGCCCAACCAAGGCTGGCTATTGCTAGTGCTAAACCAGCCATTGGACTCGGTAAGCGTGATACTCGGTGTGTTAGTTTGTTATTTGTAACAGTCATTGTGTTCTCCAAAATCTTATCTCTATGGATGTATTTTAGAATCACCTACAATTAAAATAAATTGAGTTATAGTTAACCTTAGATTAAATATTGCTTAATTGGTTAGTGTGGATTTAAATCAAGGCTTCAGTTTGCAACGCAGTAACGTGTGCCCAAGTCCAATATTGTCGATATCTTCATCAACAAAGAGTCCCGCTTGGCTAATTAGGCTCAGTAAGGTTTTACTGTGGTACATGCGACTATTGCCATTGGCAATAGCGGTGAAATAGATTGAAGTGGCATTGACACAAAAAGCGCCTGCTTCAAATGGCTGACGATCCCAGAAGGTTTCTAGGATGCATAGCTCACTGTCTTTCTCCATGACTGAAACGGCACGTTTTAGAATGCTGAGAATTTCTGTTTCAGAAAAGCAATCTAAAAATTGGCTCATCCAGTAGAGATCGCCTGCTTCACAAAATGGTTTGGTTTCATCGAGTAAATCTGTTTCAAAGGCGCTTATTCTATCTGCGACCCCATGATTGGCAGCGTTCTGCATCGCGACTTTTAATTGCCCTGGAAGATCCATGATGGTGACAGTGACTTCACGATTAAATTTGGTGCAGGCTAAGGCCCATTTGCCGGTGTTTCCGCCAACATCAACGATATGCTTTGGCTTAGCTTTGAAAATGAGTGGTAACAAAGTGTCGAATGCATGATCTGAATAGTAGTGATCAAACTCAAACCAGCTTTTTTTAATATCATCTGGAAGTTGACTCAAGCCGGGATAGATTGTTTGCCAATCACCCAGTGAGGCTAGCCCTTTGGGCTTACCTTCGAGTAAAGAGGCTTCTAGTTCAAATAACCCTTGATAGCAGACATCATGGGTAAAATTTAAGTTGGTTTGTGCCATGTCATCATGCAATAAAAAGTGACCGATTTTATCGAGCACATAGGCATCTTCATTTAAATATAACAAGCCCATACTCAGCCCCATATCGACTAATACTCCAAGGCCGTACTCAGACAGTACTGACTGCGTTGCTAAATCACTTATGCTGCAACCAACAGCTCCACTTTCGGATATTTGATGTAAGACATCGAATTTCAATAAGCAGCGAGCAACTTGAAAGCTGATGGGGGCGAAGGCAATTTTCTGAGCTTCAAACTTGGCATCAAATGCGCTGATTGATAGAGGCGAGCGATAGAAAGACATAAGTTAGACCGATGTAGCTGTTACCGAATTAGGGGAGGCGTATGTTACATGTTACAGTCTGAATATAGTTTGAACTGGATCTTGCTTCAGGTTACTCATCTGAATAACTTGAACTTATTTATTCAAGCCACTCATTTGTCTAAAGGATGTTGTCATGCTCGTACCACTGACCTACGTTGGTCGACAATCAAGCCGAAGTGATGGGCAAGCAAGACGTAAAGCGATTCTAGAGGCGACACTGCGCTTAATCGTTAAAGAGGGGATCCGCGGCGTGCGCCATAGAGCCGTTGCCGCTGAAGCAGATGTACCATTAGCTTCAACTACATATTACTTTAATGATATTAAAGACCTTATTAGTGATGCATTAACGTTTTTTGCCGAAAAAACGTTGTGGATGAATAAAGCGTTAGAGGAGCAAAGCTATACCTTGCTCAATAATATGGCTGAAGTAAGCCAAAACCTAACTAAGTCTGAGCTGCAAACGTTAGTGGTTGAGCAGTTATCTGAGTTTATCTGTGATCATATAGAAGCACAGTTAACTCAACCTGATGATCGTATCCTAGAGCATGCTTTTCACGAAGAAGCACTGCGGAACCCCGAGCTTGCTAAAGCCATTATCTTGCTCGAAGAGACATTACTGCAGAGCATTAAATCATTTTTTAGTGCATTTGGTTCAAAAACAGCAAGTGAAGACGCCCACCAAGTCTTGGCAATTATTCGACTGTTGGAATACCAGTTTTTACTGCGTGGTAAGGTGAATAAGACTGAGCTCAATAACATTGTGCACACCACTGTGAGCCACATTATTCAGGCAATAAAAAACCCAAGCTAAAGCTTGGGTTTTGTTGTATCGACTTATGGTTTATTGTACGTTTTCAGCGTCGCTAAACTCACCCTGGAACAATACTGAAGATAAGTAACGTTCAGCGGCTGAAGGTAATACAACAACAATGTTCTTACCTTCAAACTCAGGTAGCGCTGCAATACGGTTTGCTGCTACTACAGCTGCACCTGAAGAGATCCCTACTAGAATACCTTCTTCTTGCATCAGTCGATGCGCCATTTCGATAGAGTCTTCATTCGATACGGCTTCAACACGGTCTATCAGTTCAAGATCTAGGTTGCCCGGAATAAATCCAGCACCAATACCTTGAATTTTGTGTGGTCCAGGTTGAACTGTTTGACCTGCAAGTGTTTGTGCAATCACAGGCGAATCAACTGGCTCTACAGCTACAGAAGTAATCGCTTTACCTTGAGTATTTTTGATGTAACGGCTTACACCGGTGATGGTTCCGCCTGTGCCGACACCAGCCACAATGACATCGACTTCGCCGTCAGTATCATTCCAGATCTCTGGCCCTGTGGTTTTTTCGTGGATCTCAGGGTTTGCAGGGTTATTAAACTGCTGCAATAACACGTACTTTTCAGGCGCTGACTGACGGATCTCTTCCGCTTTATCAATGGCACCTTTCATGCCTTTTGCGCCTTCAGTTAACACTAAGTTGGCACCTAATGCTTTAAGCAGTTTTCTACGCTCTAAACTCATAGTATTAGGCATAGTTAACGTTAGCTTATAGCCTCTTGCAGCCGCTACATAAGCAAGTGCAATCCCTGTGTTACCAGAAGTAGGTTCGATAAGCTCTTTATCTTGAGTCAGAACGCCTTTCTTCTCAGCATCCCAGATCATATTCGCGCCGATTCGGCACTTGATACTAAAACTTGGGTTACGTGCTTCAATCTTGGCAAGAACATTACCTTTGCTAACACGATTTAAACGGACAAGTGGTGTATTACCAATTGTTTGTGAATTGTCTTCAAAAATTTTGCTCATGGGCTGCTTGCTCCTTAAAATGCACAGGTAAAGCATAATCCTCTTTCGCTGCTTTAGAAGTGATTGTTTGTTCTTCTTTATTCTTTTTAGTTATTAAAGCAATCACTATTATACGTATTGAGTGGAATTACTATAAGTTTCAGTTGTTAAGCTTAAGTTAATAGGGTGGTATTATGCTGTTTTGACTCATGTGATGCGCTCACTACGACTGGATTAAATTAATGAAAAAACAGCAGACAGAATCAACGCTTGATCCTAAGTCATTAGTCACCCCTTATGCTTTTGAGATAGCCGCTAGTGTTTTGTACCAGCCATTGGCTAGCCCATTGAAACGCGCCTTAGCAATCACTGTTGATGGGCTTTTGGTGGCTGCGCTTGCGGAGAATGCAGGTTGGATATTTGTATTAATGGTCGCAATCACAGTTGTTATTCATAAAAGAAGTCAATCTTTGGGGAGCATTGTTAAATGGGCATTATATGCTTTCATGCTTGCAGGTATGGTGTATGCATTACTTGGTGACGGTTGGAACAATCAAAATGATATTTCAGAGACTAATCAAGTTGGAACCCATATAAGTGCTGATAGTGCAGAGCCTGAAACATTGCAAACTGTCGCTGAATTAGCGAATTACCTTCCTGAAGTCATATCCACATCGAGTTGCCAAGATTACTTATGTGCTCAAAAGCGTTTAGGTTCATTAAAAGGAGCGCTAAACCACTCAAGCCTCTCGAACGCAGAACAAGCACGCATGATAGAAGGGCTTATTAATGAGCTACCGCTTACCGCTAACCAAAAAGAGAGTTTAAAGTTAAAGTTTGTAGCAACTGAGAATATACAAGCGCAATCTTCTGTCACCGATGCAAATATTGAGCAGCCAGTCGAAGAAGAGAGCATCGTTGCTAGTAATGAAGAGAGTGATACTTCAAATACAAACAAAGTCGACTGGGAGGCGTTGGAAGATGCTCCGCGTTTTGAAGCAGACCAAAGTTCACCATCGAGTCCATTAGCGTGGTTGATAGGTTTGTTAAATGACATGGGCTTAGGTTTTGGTTGGGCGGCGTTCTATTTTACGGTGTTTACTGCTTGGTTTGATGGACAAACATTGGGTAAAAAGCTACTCGGAATAAGTGTCATCCAGTTGGATGGTTCCAAGATCACCTTATGGGCTGCCTTTGGCCGTTACGGTGGCTACGCTGCAGGTTTTACCACAGGTTTACTCGGTTTTATGCAAGTATTCTGGGATGCTAATCGGCAAGCAATACAAGATAAAATATCAGCGACTGTCGTTATTGACCTCCGAAAGCCTGAAATTGAAGCACCTATCATACAATTAAATAGGAATGCCTTGAATGCATCGGTTGCTGCGGAAATTGAACAGAAGTAACATAATTGATACCGTTTTGGGTGGCTAAGGGTTAAGCTGCGCACGTATTTTGTAAAATTGCAGAGAAAAATAGATAACGTTCTCACTTAGCGTAGCCATTTAATAATTAAAGAGTCTTTTAAAAAGGCCGATTAACTAATACCAATTGCATTAAAAGTTTGACCATTCAGCGGGAATTCAAAACGCTGTAGGAAAGTAGTGGGATTTGAGCTAATAGTTATTCTATATCCAAATCCCATAGCGAATCATACAGCGTTTTGAAACCCGCACTACGTGAGCTCCTCAGTCTTTCCACTTCTGCTTTGCATTGGCTTAAAAGGGAACAACCATTTCTTTACCAATGCGCTTTGAATTGAAAAGGCTGGGGGGCTCTGAACTGGTCAAATACTTAATGCAATTGGTATAACGTGCTAAAGAAGTATGGGTTTAAAGGAGAGTTAAGTTGCGGATCTTAGTTGTTGAAGATAGCCAAGTTGTATCACGGGTGATGCGGCATTTATTAACCCAAGAGTTAAATTGCGACGTTGATGTCGCGCCTGATCTAGCCAGTGCCAAAAACCTTTTGGCTGAAAATGATTACTTTGTGGCTGTAACTGATCTAAACCTTCCTGATGCGCAAGAGGGCGAGATTGTAAAATTAGTACTGGCAAAACAGATCCCATGTATTGTACTCACCGGAAGCTGGGACCCACAAGAGCGATCACGGCTGTTGCAATTAGGTATTGTTGATTATGTACTTAAAGAAAATCGCTTTAGCTATGAATATACCGCTAAGTTAGTTCGACGTTTACAACGTAATCAAAGCGTGAAGGTGTTGGTTGCTGATGACTCAATGGTGAGCCGAAAGTTTATTCGTAGTCTTTTAGAGCAGCATTTGTTTCAGGTGATAGAAGCAGATGACGGTTTAGCGGCACTCGATACCCTTAAAGAAAATCCAGATATTAAACTGCTTATCACTGACTACAATATGCCTCGTCTAGACGGGTTTGGTTTAATCATTAAGGTTAGGGAGCAGTTCAGCAGAGAAGAGTTGGCAATTATTGGGCTTTCCAGTGATAGCGACGAAAGTCTATCCGCACGATTTATTAAAAATGGTGCCAATGACTTTCTGCAGAAGCCTTTCGTGCATGAAGAGTTCCATTGTCGAGTTCTTAATACACTGGATGCACTCGATATGATGGCTAAACTGTGGGAGCAAGCTAATCTCGATTATTTAACCAATGTATTTAATCGGCGTTACTTTTTTAATCTCTACGAAGAGAAACTACCTAAAATTACCCGCAATCAAGGTACGCTTTCACTCGGTTTGATGGATATCGATTTCTTCAAGAAAGTAAACGATGGTTATGGTCATGATGTAGGAGATGAAGTATTGGTTGAGTTTGCCGCGCGCCTTAAACACTCATTTTCACAACATTTTACAGTGGCTAGATTTGGTGGTGAAGAGTTCGTTGTCGGTTTCAAAGGCTTAAGTGTTGAAAAGTCATTTGCGCTGTTAGATAGGTTTCGCATGCAGATGGAAAGCACACCGATAATGACAACGAAGGGCGAGTTAACGATAACTGTGAGTATTGGCGTTGCTAATTTCAATCACGATGAAAACGTAGATGAGATGTTGCAACGAGCTGATGTTGCGCTGTACGAAGCTAAAGAGGGTGGGCGTAACTTAGTCTGCATTGCTTAAAAAGAGTGGGTAATGAAAAAGGCTTAACCCAATGGTTAAGCCTTTTTTGTTCGCATTCGCTTATAAAATCCAAGCGTAACTCATTTTCATAAAATAGGTCTCTTCGGTTTTCATCAAAGAGTCGATAGAGTCATTAGACTTTAACCCATCTGAATAGCCTAAATAGAACACACTTTGAGGATTAAGCTTATATCCGTAAAGGATCTCATTGCCTAAATTCTGCTGCTCTTTATTCGGCGAGCCATAAAGATAAAGGCTTGGATCTCTTTCAATATGGGTGTAGACGCTCGAGACACGGATGAAGTTATGAATGTCGATATACCAGCTCAATCTCACATCGCTTAAGTTTGCAGTAAATAGGCGGCCGTCATCGACATCCATAGTACGGTAAACATGCGATACATTTAGCTTCACTGAATCGGTAACATTCCAACGAACACCTGGATTGAGTAGAAACTTAGTGCCTAATTGATCGTTGGCAAAGTCGATGCTATCGCCGTAATTGACATCGAGTTCGACAAATAGGGTACGGGTGGGTTTCATATTGGCATAAAACCAGCCCATGGTTTCGTCAAACATCTGAGTGTTGTTTTTAACTGCTAGGCTAGCACTATCGTGACGCCTTCCTACACGTTGACGGTTAACGACGCCAAATGCTGTGTAACTTTGTAGTAGGCCATCAAAAGCAAGTTTTGCTTCAGCTTCCTGCTCTAACTTTTCACCAGCCTGGTTATGGCTAATATCCCAGTCGCCGCTCAATCGTATTTTGCTAAAACCACTATTTTCTGGGTACCAAGTATAGCCACCACCTGCAACAAATTTACTGAAATCGACTTTCTCAATAAAACCTAGATCGGCTCTAAAGTCCTCTGCTACAGACTGATATTGCGCTATAGCATTCCAATTTCTTGTTTCGTGTTCGTACTTAGCCAAATACATGTCGCCACGAATAGAATCTGCACTACTGGTTCGTAATACACGCTCATTGACGCCGCAATCACTTAAATCACAGTCGATGTCTGGTAAGCAATCATCGCTACTGCACAGTGTTTGCGAGAAACCTAAAGGGTATTGGGTATCTGACACAACATACTGACCAATAAAGGTATCTTGTTCGGTGGGCTGATATTTAACATCTACACTAGTGACATAATTATGATAATCATCACTGGTTTTAGCGGTGACTAGCGCGCCCATAGACAACTCATTACCGATATCGTAGCGATAACGACCTGCAAAGTTTTGACTTTTCTCATCGATACTGGCGATATCTGAGCTCAAATTTCCAGGTACTAAAAAGTTAGTATGGGTGTCGTTTGTCGCCAGTGTGGCGAAGGTGTGGTCGCCCACTTTACTGGTTAGCTTAATGCCATAATCTGGTGAAACGATATTACGGGTATGTAATAGGTTTAACTGGGTATCAAAATAGTCTTTATTATCGAGGAAAAAGGCTCTTTTCTCTGGATAAAACAGGGCGAAGGTATTATTAATATCGAGTTGACCCGCATCGGCTTCAACCTGCGAAAAATCAGGGTTGATGGTAGCACTGAGTAAAGTACTTGGGGTGATCCCCCAGCGGAGGTCTAAACTAGGCTCAATATTGTTTTCACTTTCCCTGTCACTATTAAGGTCGAGTGGACGTTGACTGTTACGATTGAAAACCACCGATGGTGTGATCTGTAGATCATTACCTTGCTCTAGGTTAGACATGCCACTCATCACACCAAATTGACATAGTTGGCAACTATTGTTCCTGTCTATTTGATTACTCGACAGCCTATGCTGTTCATTTCTAGGATAAAACCTGACGAGTTCAACGCCCCACTTTTGTTCGCTACTGTTATCAAAATTAAGCACTCTGTAAGGCAACTCTATTTCGACTTGATAACCCGTCTCTGTTCGTTGAGCTGCTGTGTACCAAATTCCATCCCAAGCGTCACTTTCATTGCCAGTCAGTTCATTCTCAATAGAGTCCATCTGCACGCCATAGGCATTTACAAAGAACTGATAAGCCAGTCGAGCATCGTTAAAAGTATCGAGTTTTATACCGACGAGATCATCTCCCCAAACGCTGTCTCGATCGCTCAAATTCGCTCTGATCTGCGAAGGCGTTGGATCATAAGCGGTAAACGCCAAAAATAGACTTGTGTCAGTGGAATATAGTTTGACTTCGGTTGTTACTGGCGCAGGGATGTTTTCACCTGGGCTGGTTTCAATTGTTATCTCGGTGGTTGCAGCATTCTGCCACTGTGGTTCATCAAAGTTACCATCAACTTTGATACTGCCTGAAAGTGTAGGGATCTCAATATTGAATTGATTCTCCTGTCCAGCATTAGCATGCAAAGAATGACAAGAGATAAAAAGGATAACGGAGCTAGCAAGTAGGGTTGCTTTATTCATTTGTTTTTATTATTGAAAGCTGAATAATTGGGTGAGGGGATTGTAATGGAATTAAGTATAAAAAAGGTAGGCTATTTGTTACAAATATTTTCAGAGAAGTAACAATTAAGTCGAAAGTGCGTTGAAGTGGCTAGGCCATATGATTAATGGCCCAGCATAATATTAATCTGGTGCGATGGTGTTGTCTTTGTAGGCTTCTCGATATTTATCAACCCACATAGATGTAGCGCCGCATATGGCTACTGGCATCACGACAAAGTTGAGGATCGGGATCATTGAAAACAGTGTGACGGCGGCGCCAAAGCTAAAGCTGCTCCCCCGGGTCTGATTAAGCGCGAACTTCATATCCGCAAAGGGGACTTTATGGTTATCAAAAGGATAATCACAGTATTGTATTGCCATCATCCAAGCGCTAAAAAGAAACCATAAGATAGGCGCTGCAGTTTGACCGACAAACGGCAGTAAAAATAGCAACAAGAAGACAATAGCACGCGGCAGATAGTATTTGAGTTTGATCCACTCTCGGCCCAAGATACGCGGTAAATCTTTGATTAAATCGATACCGCCACCGGTATTGAGCGGTTTGCCAGTCAACAGTTGCTCGACTTTTTCGGCCAGTAATCCGTTAAAGGGCGCTGCTAGCCAATTCATCACTGAGCTAAAGATAAAAGATAACACCACCAACAGGGTTAATACCGCAAGTGGCCAAAGTAGAAAGTTTAACCAACTTAAGTATTCTGGAAGTTGACCTGAAAGCCAGGTGAAAACCTGCTCTAACTGACCAATGGCAAAATAGATTAAGCCAGCAAAGAGCAATAAGTTAATTGTCAGTGGAATAAACACAAAACGTCTAAGACCCGGACGTTTTATCAAACTGAACCCTTCTAAGAAGTAATTTACGCCACTTTTTTTTGTTACTTGATTGGTTTTATTCATAGAAATCTTTGATAGTTAAAGATACGCATTGTCACGATTGTGAGTCAGTGGGCATTTAACCGCAAGTGAAAAGGCGTTAATCAGCAATAAAAAGCGTTACAAAATGCTGTTAGCTTTGGTAAAGTTACCATAATTATATGCATATCAAACATAGACGCTAATTGTCTGCAGATAACTTAGCGTGGAAGTGACCAAAACGGCATCATGAGACTTAAACAGATAAAACTTGCCGGATTCAAGTCATTCGTCGATCCAACTAAAATTCCCTTACCTAACCCATTGAGCGCCATTATTGGCCCGAACGGCTGTGGTAAATCAAATGTCATTGATGCTGTGCGTTGGGTGCTGGGCGAAAGCTCCGCTAAACACCTGCGTGGTGATTCCATGGCAGACGTTATTTTTAATGGTTCTACGGCCAGAAGACCGGTTTCGGTAGCGGGTGTGGAACTGCTATTTGACAACCAAGACAATCGATTAGCGGGTCAATACGCCAGCTACCAAGAGATAGCGGTTAAGAGGCAAGTAAGCCGTGATGGCGATTCAAGTTATTTTCTGAATAATCAAAAGTGTCGCCGTAAAGATATTACCGATCTCTTTATGGGCACTGGGCTTGGGCCTCGAAGCTACGCGATTATTGAGCAGGGCACCATTTCTCGACTGATTGAGTCAAAGCCGCAAGAGTTAAGAGTATTCATTGAAGAAGCGGCCGGGATCTCTCGCTATAAAGAGCGCAGACGAGAAACAGAGAATCGTATTAGGCACACTCGCGAAAACTTATCCCGTCTTGGAGATATTCGCTCAGAATTGCATAAGCAACTCGAAAGGCTTGCCGAGCAGGCACAAACGGCTAAACAGTATCGTGAACTTAAACAGTCTGAACGTCAATGTGAGTCCGAGCTGGTGGTGTCTCGTTATCATGAGCTGAATCAGCAAACCGACACATTAACTGTTCAGATCAGTAAGCTAGAAGTGCAGCAAGCCAGTTTACTTGCTGAGAAGCAGACACTTGAGCTTAGTTTGACCGAGTTGAATTTGAAATTGAGTGAGCTTGATAGTCAAGAACATCAGCAAGTCGAAGCTTTTTATCTCACCAAAACCCATATTGCTAAGCTTGAACAATCACTGAAACACCGTGAGCAACAAGATGACAGTTTGAATCAACGACTGGGCGAAATTAGTGCTCAAATAGCCTTGCAGCAAGCGTCATTGAAAACAGCTAATGTAAGCCAAGAAAAGCTGCTAAAGCAGCAACAAGAGTTAGCGCCTGAGATAAATGCGTGGCAGGAACAGGCTAACAACCAGTCTGCTGAATTGGCCCTAGTAAGCCAACGTCACATTACTTCAACCGAACAATTTCAGCGGCATAGCGCTGATGAAGCAAAAGCGCATTTAGCGGTCGAGATGAACCGTACTCAGCTAAATTATTGTTCAAAAGAGCTAGCGGATAAACAAAAATCTCTAGCAAGACTGACACAAAGAGCGCAAGAGCATAGTGAACAGTTAGCACAGCTTAAGACCAATTCCCTAGCAAACCAATGCGACACCTTGTCTTTAGAGACTGAGCAAGCGCAAGAGATTTATGACGAGCTGAGCTTTAATATTGAAACTCGTCAACAGTCTTGTGATGAATTAAAAACTGAGCTTGAGTCTGTAAAAGTAAAGCTGGCCGATGAAAAGGGGCGTTTATCTGTAGTTACTCAGTTACTGCCTGATGAGAATGATGACTCTGACACTCAATTATGGCAAGTTATCGAGGTGAGCCCTGGGTGGGAAAGCGCCGTTGACTTGCTACTTTCAAATGTGCTTAATGCTCCGGTATCTGGGGAGCTAGCAACTGAATCAAGCATTGGGTTTTCAGCAGCCTCTATAGCAAATGGAATGGCGAATGATGTTATTCAGAGCCCTGTTAATCTTAATCCTTGGTTAAGTCAGGTTAAGTGGCTTGAGACAAAAGATGAAGCTATTCAACGACGCAAAGAACTTGCTGTTGAGCAAATGTTCGCAACTGCAGATGGCTTTCTTATTGGTGCAGACTTTATTATTGAAAAAAATACTGATTCTGGCTCACTGGTGCAGCTTAAAAATGAGTACGCTGCGCTGACAGAAGTGGTTTACGACACTGAAGAACGCTTGAGTGAATTAACGCAAACCTTGTCATTGTACATAGAAGAGCTTAAGCCGCAATTGCTCTCACAGCAGCAACAGTACCAGCAGATCCAAGCACAGAAAGTGGCATTAGCAGGTATGGCATCGCAAGTTAAAGCAATGCAAACCACCCTAAATGAAACAGATGCACGTTATAAGCAGTTACTGCAGGAGTTAGTGGAATCTGAAACTCAATTGCAACAGCTAACCACTCAACATGCACAGTATTCGCACTGTGAAGCAAGTCTGCAACAAGCCTTTGAGCTTGCTTCAGTAAGCCGACAAGCTGCAGAGTCAGACAAACTGGCGGCATTTAAATCGTTAACTGAGCTTAAAGATCTGCTTAATGGCTCTGAGCTACGACTTAAAACTAGCGTTAAAAGTGAGCAAGCCATTCAAACCCAAGTGGCGTTGATAGAACAAAAAGTGAGTCATCAAAGGCAGCGACTCGAAGAGCTTGAACTAAGTAAAGAGCAAGTGCGTTTGCAGTTAGAAAATAAACAAGACGTTGAGACTGCTCAGAACTCTCAGTCGATAAAAGTGCAGTTGACACAAGCTTTAGACGCACAGCAAGTTAAACAGCAAGCGCTAAACTTGCTCAGGCAGGAGCAAGCAGGGATACAAGAACTGTGCGATAGTGCAGGAACGAATAAAAAACAACAGCTTGCGAAGATAGAAGACTTGACTCAAACCATGAGCGCGTTAAAGTTACGTCGTGAAGGTTTAAAAGGTCAAATTGACAGTCAGTTTAGTTTAATTACTGAGCAGGGTATTGATGTTGAACAAGTATTATCTAAGCTTGATGGTAGTCGCAACACTTTATGGCGTCAAAAAGAACTGGAACGTTTACGGGCTCGTATCGCTCACCTTGGGGCTATTAACCTCGCTGCTATTGAAGAGTTTGAGCAGCAAAATGAGCGCAAAAGCTATCTAGATAGCCAAGATGAAGACTTAAATTCAGCCTTGGGAAGTTTGGAAGAAGCGATTCGTAAAATTGATACTGAAACAAAAAGTCGATTTAAAGATACCTTTGATAAAGTAAATAAAGATTTAGGTATTTTGTTTCCGAAAGTTTTTGGCGGTGGCAGTGCCTATTTGGCACTGACTGATGATGATCTTCTGGAAACAGGCGTCACCATTATGGCTCGGCCACCGGGTAAGAAAAATAGCACTATCCACCTTCTTTCTGGTGGAGAAAAAGCACTAACCGCATTATCATTAGTTTTTGCTATTTTTAGATTGAATCCAGCACCTTTTTGTATGTTGGACGAAGTTGATGCACCTTTGGATGATGCCAATGTCGAACGATTCTGTCGTTTGGTAAAAGAGATGTCCCAAAGCGTACAATTTATATATATTAGTCATAACAAGATCACCATGGAATTGGCCGATCAACTTATCGGTGTGACTATGCATGAGCCCGGCGTTTCGCGCATTGTGGCGGTAGATATCGATGAAGCGGTAGCGTTAGCTGACGCTGGATGAACATAAAGATTACAGGGTAACCAATGGAAAATTTGCAACTGGTATTGCTTGTTTTAGGAGCGATAGCGATTATTGCCGTACTTGTGCATGGTTTTTGGTCCATACGAAAGCAACAGCCAACAGGGTTCAAACAGAGCCCAATGACAGATATTAATCGAGACCGCAGAGATGCAGAAGGTTTCGATAATGACGGCATAGGCGAGGTGAGAGTCGTTAAGGCGAGTGCAGACGAAAGCAGCAAAACTGAAATTGAAGATGAGCCTAAGCCAGCACCATTAGTTGCAGAACCTGCAGTTACAGAAAATGTCGACGCAACTTTTTCGGCGGTTGAAGATGAATCATTTATCTTAAGTGATACCCCAAGCCAAAAAACCGTCCGTGGTGCTAAAACGGCTCGCGTTGAACCTTCATTAATCGATGACGATGTCACAATACAACCTGAACCGGCCCCAATTCAGTCGTCTTTGTTTGCTGAAGAACCTGTACTTGAAAGCGAAACAACGCAAGAAAGTTTGGTCGAGCAGGAAGTTGAAGAGGTGGCTGTCGAGGAGCCTTTAGGTGATCCTCAAGATGTATTGGTACTGCACGTTGTAGCCAAAGAGGGGGAAGAGCTTAATGGTGCTGAGCTGTTACCTTGCTTGTTAACACTTAATTTTAAATTCGGTGACATGAATATCTTCCACCGTCATGAAGATAATGCCGGTACCGGTAAAGTATTATTCTCAATGGCGAATATGGTTAAACCAGGAGTGTTTGATCCTGATAGTATGGAGCAGTTCTCTACCCAAGGCGTGGTGCTATTTATGACACTACCTTGTTATGGCGATGCGCTGAGAAACTTCTCTACCATGCTCAATTCAGCTCATCAGATCGCCGACGACCTAAATGGTCTGGTACTGGATGGTGGCCGCGATGAGTGGCTTGAAAGTACCAAACAGAATTATATACAACGAATTAAAGCACAGGCTTAATTCCGAGTAAGTGAATCAACTACATTTGTTTTAAAAAGGTCGCTTAGGCGGCCTTTGTTATTATTTGGACGAACCATATGCACGCTAATGAACTTGAGATCTTAGAACTGACTCAGCAACTCAACCAACATAATTATCACTACTATGTTGATGACAATCCAACGATTCCTGATGCAGAGTACGACAGATTACTGAAAAGGCTTAAGGAACTTGAGACTCAAAGTCCAGAGTTCGCTAAAGCTGACTCGCCGACGCAAAGAGTTGGCGGTGAGGCATTAGCTAAGTTTGAACAGATCACTCACCTCAAGCCAATGTTAAGCCTTGATAATGTATTTGACGAAGCGGAGTTTAATGGGTTTCATTCGAGGATAACCGATAAAGTCGGTACGGCGCTAAGCTATTGCTGTGAGCCTAAGCTTGACGGTTTAGCTGTGAGTATTGTGTACCGTGATGGTGTATTTGAACGAGCGGCAACACGCGGCGATGGTCAAACTGGCGAGAATATCACTGAAAATGTCCGCACGATTAAGTCAATTCCTTTAAAACTGCGCGGTGATAATTTTCCGCCATTAGTTGAGGTCCGCGGCGAAGTGATTATGCCGCATAAGGCCTTTGACGCGCTCAATGAACGTGCTCGTGCTAAAGGGGAAAAGCTGTTTGTTAATCCTCGTAATGCAGCGGCAGGCAGTTTACGTCAGTTAGACAGTAAGATTACTGCTAGCCGAGCACTCGGGTTTTACGCTTATGCTCTCGGTGTCGTTGAGCCTGAATCATGGGGGCTTGCCGATAGCCATTATGGCCAGCTAGAGCAACTACGTTCTTGGGGCGTGCCAGTCAGCCAAGAAGTCAAAGTGTGTGAATCAGTCGCAGAAGTAATGGATTATTACAATGATATTCAACAGCGCCGCAGCAGCTTAGATTTCGAAATCGATGGCGTGGTGGTCAAAGTTAATCAGATTGCTCACCAACTGAGTCTAGGTTTCGTTGCAAAAGCCCCACGCTGGGCAACAGCCTTTAAGTTTCCTGCTCAAGAGGAGATGACATTACTTGAAGGGGTTGATTTTCAAGTCGGTCGTACCGGAGCAGTTACGCCTGTTGCGCGTCTTAAGCCTGTATTTGTTGGCGGCGTGACGGTTTCAAATGCTACCTTGCATAATGCTGATGAAATTGCCCGTCTTGGTGTAAAAGTTGGCGACACCATCATAATTCGCCGTGCTGGCGATGTTATCCCGCAAATTGTTGCGATCGTTGCTGATAAACGTCCTGATGATGCTCAAGATATTGTGTTTCCGCAGCACTGCCCGGTTTGCGGTAGTGAAGTAGAGCGAGTTGAAGGTGAAGCGGTGGCACGATGTAGCGGTGGTTTATTTTGTGAAGCACAACGTAAAGAAGCGATAAAGCACTTTGCTTCTAGAAAGGCGCTTGATATCGATGGTATGGGCGATAAAGTCGTTGAGCAACTCATTGATAAAGAGCTGGTTGAAAGCCCTGCCGATCTATTTAAGTTAACCGCATCGGCGATGACAATGCTTGAGCGTATGGGCATGAAGTCGGCCACTAAATTAGTCGCCGCTATCGACGTTGCCAAAGAAACAACCTTTGCTCGGTTCCTTTATGCGTTAGGCATAAGAGAGGTGGGAGAAGCCACCGCCGCTAACCTTGCTGCTTATTTTAAAACATTAGATTCACTAAAAGCTGCGACTGCTGAAGAGTTTATTAAGGTCGATGATGTTGGAGCTATTGTTGCGGCTCATTTAGCGCACTTCTTGGCACAGCCGCATAATCTTGAAGTGATTGATAAGCTTATAGAGGTAGGGGTTTGCTGGCCGGCAATAGCAGAGGTGGCAGAAGAGGATTTATCACTTAAAGGGCAAACTTGGGTATTAACTGGCACGTTAACACAGTTGAACCGAAATGATGCTAAAGCGCAGTTGCAGGCATTAGGTGCAAAAGTAGCCGGTAGTGTATCAAAGAATACTGACTGTTTGGTGGCTGGTGCAGCAGCAGGCTCTAAGTTAACCAAAGCGCAAGACCTTGGTGTCAAGGTCATTGATGAAGAGGCATTGATTGCCATTTTGTCATAGATAAACCGTTGCAGATTTAAAGCTCCCTAAGGGAGCTTTTTTATTTGTCATTTATTATTTTTACCACCTTGGTAGCACTTCAATAAATAACTTTCTGCATTAAAAACGTTGAATTTTCAGCAAAAGGCACCATATCTGATTAAACACTAATACAGTTGCAGTTGGCGCTGTCTAGATTCGGACAAAAGGGACAGCTTTGGATTTTAGTAACATAACTTGGCTAGATGATAAGGGGCATATTAAGCCTCCTTTGATGCTGTATTTAATGTTGATATTTTTAGCGAGAGGCTGGTGCGTATTTATCGCATCATTAACTCAAGCAAGTGATAGAGCAGGGCTTGTTGCGTTGGTTTATCCGCAAAAGTCTGATTTTTTGATGGCATTAATGGCTGGTGCTGGTGCACTTGTTGTATATAGCTTAATTATAGCCGAGCGAAAACGCAGCCCTTGGTGGATCCAACCTATCTTTAAATACATAAAGTGGCTATTACTGGCGTTGTTATGTATTGACGGTGGTTTGCTTATCCAACGTATTTTGCATGCTCACTATGTGTATAGCTGGAGTGTAGGATTGGACGCATTGTTTCTATTCTGGAGTACTTTATATCTGTTTAATTCAAATAGACTAAAATATTACTTTCTAGATTGGAAAGCAGAAGAGTAGAAGGGCTAAGGCAGTCATTGGCTTAGGTTGATGCAGTAGATAAAAAAAATGGCGCTGTATAAATACAGCGCCAAAATGAATCTGCAGTATCGACAGCATTCGATACTATGATCCAGGGATATTAACAAAAAACCTTTTTAGTTAAGCAACAAATTATTGCTAGCCTTAAAAAAGGACAATTGACAGTTTGTCTTTGAGAGTAATAGTTCGGGGCTACTAACTCTAAAGAACGAAGCTAGAATATATCAATTGTAGATTGCATACAATATCCTCTTGATGGTAATTTAGTACAATTTGCGATAAAAATGGAATAAGTTATAACTCAGGGCTAGGGGGTTTACAGGCGATGACTGACCTTGTTTATTATTCAGCGGCATTAACCTTTGAGTCAGCACAGCATTAATAATTTGACGGCGTAGCCGTTTTATTTTGTCGCTGCAGTTGATTCATCTGCGAACAGCTTTAAAATAGTAGGACTACTGTTTTTCTGTCTGGAATAACTCAAACACTCGATGTTATTGACTGCTTGCTTGTTAGTTTAACTATGTGAAAACTGTCATAAAATTGACATTCTTACTGTTCTTCACCGTAGAAAACTATTATCATCCACTGATAGCTAATGATGATGTAGCCACAATTAGTGCCAGCGATTTTCTGCATGTGTTTGGCACGAAATCTTAATTCAAGAGCGAGACACTTTTCCTAAATGGTGACTACCTCTGGAGCATTTAGTAATGTCAAAAGACGTCAGAATTCCCTTGTCTAAATTATGCGTCGGTTTAACCATCAAAATACCTTTATCGTGGACGCAGCACCCCTTTCTGTTTAATCAGTTTGAAATTGAAAGCCAATCGCAAATTGAACTGATTAAGAGTCTGAATATTGCTTATGTGTATTTAATCGCAGGAAAGGCGATAGTTGCATCAACACAGAAACAACAGATAGAAGTGATAGCAGAGAAGTCTGCAGAGGACTATGCGCAGGAGCGGTTAGCTTCATTACGTAAATCTATTCGTATGAGCCAACAACGTTTTCAAAAAAACGGGGTAGAGTGCCGCAGTGCTTTTTCAAAAATAGCAGCCGAGCCTGAGGGGGCTTATCGCTCTGCCGCAACACTAGTCGAGTCCATGATGGACCATATTAAAGAGACCTCAAAACCGCATCTTGCTTTGGTCAATAGTAGCGAGGACGATAGCGGAACAGAACACGGGGTTTCAATTGCTGTATTGTCGATGATGCTCGGGTGCTCATTGGGCTGCACCGATTCAGAATTGCGGGACATCGCAATGGGATCTGTATTTCATGATATTGGTAAGCGAAAAGTGCCCGATGTGATCCGCCGAAAAAAGAGTAACCTATCGGATCATGAAGTTAATTTTCTTAAGATGCACCCCAAATTTGGCTTTGACATGATGAGTAAACAAGATCTGTTTCCAAAAGCAGTGCTTGATATTGTTCTACATCACCATGAATGGATTGATGGCAGTGGTTATCCTGACGGACTTAAAGACTCGCAGATCCCCCTAACAACCCAAATCGTTGCCTTGGCAAATGATTTTGAACAGTTGCTCAAATTTGGTAATGGGCGTTCACCGCAAGTGGCGCTAGGCTACCTTTTTAAAAATAGAGCGGGTAAGCATGCGGCATCGCTTATTTCAGCTCTGGTTAAAGTGCTGGGTATTTATCCACCAGGCACATTAGTGCAATTATCAAATGGACAAATTGCAAAAGTCCTCATTACGACTGAATGGGTAAAACAACCTCATGTACTCGCCTGTGATGAAAATGGTGAAAACGCGGTGTTACGCTATTTAGTCGAAGAAGGTATATTAATAAGCAAAGTGATTAAAGTCGACGAGCTAGGCTCTGGCGCATTAAAAGCACTGGATCCTAGTGCTGATATAAGCTTCTATTTTAGCTCTATGTAATACCAATGTGGTTTAGCCTGGTAATTCAAGAGTCAACAAAAGGGTAAAAATGATAAATTCAGTTTGTATTGTCGGTTGTGGTTGGTTTGGATTACCACTTGCCCAAGAGTTGGTTGCTCGTGGCATTTCGGTAAATGGCAGCAAACGCAGTCTTGAGGATGCAAGTGCACTATCTCAAGGCGGCATTAACGGCTTTGCATTAGATTTGGCCCAAGCAGAGCCTGAACAACAGTCACAGGTTTCGCTAGAAACCGTGCTTAACACCGATTGTTTAGTTGTCAATATTCCACCGGGGCTAAGAAGAGATCCTAACGCTTATCATGCCAAACTTACAAAGTTAATTGCCTTGATTGGCGATATTCGTTACCAGAAAATAGTCTTTATCAGTACCACAGGCGTTTATCCATCACTAGAAATGCTAATGACAGAGCAAGATGCGGTGGCGCACTCAGAGGTGAGCGAAAAACTGTTACAGGCAGAGGCGATGTTCTTGGCGCTAGATAACTGCACTATTGCGCGGTTCTCAGGCTTAGTGGGGCCCAAACGTCATCCTGGACGTTTTTTAGCTGGCAGAACTGAACTTGCGGATCCGCAGGCTCCAGTAAACATCGTTCATCTAACTGATTGTATTGGTGCAGTAACAAAACTTATTTTTGAGCCCAGCTCAGCAGGGATCTATAATATTTGTGCGCCAAAGCACCCAACTCGGGAGGCTTTTTACCGTCAGGCTAGTTTAGATTTAGGGCTCGTTGCACCGCAATTCGTGCAAAACAGTGCAGGCGGCAAGCTCATTAGTAGCAATCGACTCGTTAAAGAGTTAAATTTTGAGTATCAGTTCAGCGACCCAATGGATATGCTGAATGCCTGTTAAATATTAAGGATGTTTATGAAATCGTTACAAGTATTGTTTGCCAGTGGCTTATTGGCGATTGTCAGCTTAATCTTGCCTCTACAAAGTGCCCATGCTGAGCAGTATGTAGAAGGTGTTGATTACGTTAAAATAGCAGGGATCCCAGAAGCTCAAAAACCGGTCATTAGAGAGTTCTTCTCTTATAACTGTGGCCATTGTTACCGACAAGATCCGCTGTTTGAGAAAACGGCTCATTTGCTAGAGAGCGATGTTCAGTTTGAAAGAACTCCGGTTGGAGCTGGGCGTACCAGTTGGATTTTGAGTCAGGAAGCCTATTACTTAGCACAGAAATTCAGTGTTACTAAGCAAGTTCATGGCAATATTTTTACCCGTATTCATGAACAAAATGGCGCATTTAATCGCCCTGCAGATCTGCAAGCTTATTTTGTCAGCCAAGGGGTCGATGATAAAGCTGTCTCCGACGCGATGAACTCAACTGACGCTAAGCTCGCATTGATGAATTACGATACTCAAGCTCAACTGGCAGAGATTAAAGGCGTACCATCATTACTGGTGAATGGAAAATACTTAATTAAGAAACAACCTCAGTCTCCTGAAGCGCTAGCCAATATGATCCGTTACTTGAGCCAGCTTGAAGATTAATCGTGATTACCGCTGTGAAAGCCCACTTTTAGTGGGCTTTTTTGTGTCTGAGTAATAAAAACAGATAATACCTTGGTCTAACTTCTAGGTTAATAAATACACTTGGTTGACGTGGGCGTCAACTCGTAAGTTACTGAATGTAGGTGGTTATTACTGTTTACCTATAAAGGGTTCCGTACGCGTTAGACTAAGGTCGCGATTGTTGTTCAGCTCACGCTTGCTAGATTAAACCCTGACTTAATATAAAAATCAGCACAGGGGAGTCGCTATGAGTTTTGAAAGCAACGAGAAGGCAGAAGGTTATTGGCGTGAAAATCTACGTCTAGTATTGGGCTTATTGGCCATATGGGCAGCAGTGTCATTTGGCTGCGGTATTTTATTAGTAGATGTGCTCAATGAGATCCATTTCATGGGGTTCAAGTTGGGATTCTGGTTTGCACAACAGGGTGCCATGTATGTGTTTGTCGCACTTATTTTTGTCTATGTCGCTAAAGCGAATGCGTTAGACAAAAAATACGATGTGCACGAAGACTAATAACTAAGAACTTATTTAAAGGAGTCATGAAATGGACGTACAAACATTAACCTATCTGATAGTAGGGATTACATTTGCCCTATATATCGGTATTGCGATCTGGTCTCGTGCTGGGTCGACTAAAGAATTCTATGTTGCGGGTGGCGGTGTTCATCCAGTAATGAACGGTATGGCTACAGCGGCCGATTGGATGTCAGCGGCATCATTTATCTCACTAGCGGGTATTGTATCTTTTACAGGCTACGATGGTTCAGTGTATCTAATGGGTTGGACCGGTGGTTATGTTCTGCTAGCGCTTTGCATGGCTCCTTACTTACGTAAATTCGGTAAGTTCACGGTACCTGACTTTATTGGTGATCGTTACTACTCACAAGCGGCTCGAACGGTAGCAGTAGTGTGTGCCATCTTTATTTGTTTCACCTATATTGCAGGTCAAATGCGTGGTGTGGGGGTTGTATTCTCAAGGTTCCTCGAAGTTGAAGTTGAAACCGGCGTTTATATTGGTATGGCAGTGGTGTTTTTCTATGCGGTTCTTGGCGGCATGAAAGGCATCACCTACACCCAGGTCGCACAGTACTGCGTACTTATTTTTGCTTTCATGGTGCCTGCGATTTTTATCTCGGTGATGATGACAGGCCATGTTATTCCGCAAATCGGTTTTGGCGCTGAATTAATTGATGCAGCCGGCAATGGTACCGGGGTGTATCTGCTAGATAAGCTGGATGGATTGTCTGCCGAGTTAGGCTTCTCCCAGTATACTGAAGGCTCTAAGAGCATGATTGATGTGTTCTTTATTACTGGCGCGTTGATGTTTGGTACTGCAGGTCTTCCCCATGTAATCGTACGTTTCTTCACTGTACCTAAAGTTAAGGATGCGCGAGTATCAGCGGGTTGGGCACTGGTATTTATTGCGATTATGTACACCACTATTCCAGCTCTTGCTGCGTTCTCTCGTGTAAATATGATTGAAACGATTAATGGTCCAGAGTCGACGGGTGTTGCTTATGAAACGGCACCTGAGTGGATTAAGAACTGGGAGAAAACAGGTCTAATTACTTGGGATGATAAGAACGACGATGGCAAGATTTACTATGCTAAAGGCGCTGAAAGTGAGATGAAGATTGACCGCGATATTATGGTGTTAGCGACACCAGAAATTGCCAATCTGCCAGCATGGGTTATCGCGCTTGTGGCGGCAGGTGGTTTAGCGGCAGCACTATCAACTTCAGCAGGTCTATTATTGGTTATTTCAACTTCAGTATCTCATGATTTATTGAAGAAAAATTTGATGCCTGATATCTCTGATAAGAAGGAATTGATGTACGCTCGAATAGCCGCTGCAATGGGTATTGTGATGGCAGGTTACTTCGGTATTAATCCGCCAGGCTTTGTGGCAGCGGTTGTTGCGATTGCATTCGGGTTAGCTGCATCGTCACTATTCCCTGCTATCATCATGGGGATCTTCTCTAAGACAGTGAACAAAGAGGGCGCTATTGCCGGTATGATCACCGGTCTACTATTCACCGCTTCTTATATTGTTTACTTTAAGTTTGTAAACCCAAGTGCGAATATGAGTGAGAACTGGTTATTCGGTGTGTCTCCTGAAGGTATAGGTATGCTCGGCATGGTGATTAACTTTGCAGTCGCCTTTGGTGTGAGTAAGGTGACAACGGCAGTACCACAAGATGTTGTTGATATGGTTGAGTCTATTCGCTTCCCTAAAGGTTCAGGTGAAGCGCAAGATCACTAGAATCTAAAGTTAAACAGATTAAAAAGAGCGCATTTAGCGCTCTTTTTTTATATCTATACCATAGACTGGCCTTTAGTCGAATAGTGTTAATACAGGTCTAAGCGATATAGTTGTTGAAGGGCAAGTCAGTGGATAGGGAGATGAGAAATGGATGCTAGCGAATTACAACCCATTATGCAGTTCTTACAACAGCGAGTACCATTTTTGTCGCTGGATGAAGAAGCATTGCTAAGTGGTTGCCGCTCACTCACTATTGGTTACTACAGTAAAGCTTCCGCTTTTGTTCCGTTAGATCCGCTGCACCCTCAGCTGTATATTGTGAGAAGCGGCGCATTTGAAGTTCGCGACATAAACGGAGAATTACTTGATAGATTAGGTGAGGGCGATTATTTTGGATTTCCTTCATTATTATCAGGAGAAGAGGCGAGTAACCGCGTCGCTATTTTAGAAGATGGCTTGGTCTATCACCTGCCGCCCGAGATGTTCAATTTACTGCGTACTAAAAGCCGTGAGTTTGACCGGTTCTTCAATAAAGCTTTTGCTAAGCGTTTACGCCATCAAGGCAGGTTTAAGGCTAAAGAGCTCACGACGACCAGTCGTATTACCACATTGATGTCTAAATCTCCGCTGATGATCGATATGAAAGCTACTATCTCAGATGCTGCAAAATTAATGCGAAAATCACGGGTTTCATCAGTATTAGTCATCGATAATGAGAAGCTGGTCGGCATTTTAACTGACAAAGATCTTCGCAATCGTGTGTTAGCAGAGGGGCTCGATGGTAGCCTTGCGATCCATCAAGCAATGACCACGACTCCGATATCCATTGAGTCTAATTCATTAGTATTTGAAGCTATGCTTTTGATGAGTGAACACAACATTCATCATCTACCAGTGGTAGACGGAGGACTAGCAAAAGGAATTATTACCAGCACCGATATACTGCGTGGACAGAGTTCGCAGCCGTTATTGTTAATTGGTGAGATTGACCGACAAAAAGACCTGCTCAGTTTGATTCAAGTGAGTAAACAGATCCCGCTTTTGCTGCAAAACCTAATCAGTGCCGATGCGCGAGCTGAAGAGATCGGTCGGGTATTAACCTCTGTGACCGATGCGCTGACACGGCGTTTAATTGTCTTAAATCAACAGATACTGGGTGAGGCGCCAATGGCGTTTTGCTGGTTAGCATTTGGCTCTCAAGGACGTCAGGATCAAGCTGCTTGTTCAGATCAGGATAATGGATTGCTGCTGGCACATGAGCCTGATGAAGCCGCCGCAGGTTATTTTGAAGCGTTATCAAAAGCAGTGTGTGCCGGGCTTGATGAGTGTGGCTATATCTTTTGTCCGGGCGATATTATGGCGCAAAATCCTAAATGGCGAATGTCCCTCAAACACTGGCGTGCTGTCTTCCACAAATGGGTGAATACGCCAGATCCAAAAGCGCTAATGCATAGTAGTATTTTTTTCGATATGCGCGCTGTTTATGGCCCACAATCTCTATTCAATGGCTTGCAAGATGAGGTGCTTAACAATACCAAAGGCAATGATATTTTCCTTGCTGGCCTCACTGGTAATTCACTGACGAGTACGCCGCCATTGGGCTTTTTCAGAAAGTTTGTGCTAGAGCGTGATGGTTCAGAGGTTAAAGGGATCGATCTTAAACATAAAGGCAGCGCATTAATAAATGACATCGCCCGTGTTTATGCGTTGTCTGCGGGCATTAAAGAGGTCAACACCGCTAAAAGAATTAGGGCGTTAATGGAGCAAAATATTATTAACCGTAAAGATGCGCTTAATCTTGCAGATGCCCATGAATTTATTGCGCATATGCGCCTTTCAAATCAAGGCTATCAATATACAAACGGTAAGCCTGTCACCAATTACTTGATGCCACAAGATGTGTCTTCATTGGTACGCCACCAGTTAAGAGATGCATTTAAAGTTGTTCATGACGGGCAAGTAGGCCTTAAGTTAAAAATGATGCGGAGCTACTAACTCTTTTGAAGCGTTTTTATTTAAAAAATCAGCTCAGATTAAAGGTGTTTAGAGCTGCTAATGACGTTATTGCTGACTACTACCGAGCGTTAAGTCACGCTATATCAAAGCCTTTAGTGGATATTCCTTTGATGGCAATTGATTTAGAAATGACAGGTTTAGATGCTCAGTTCGATCAAATTTTGAGTATTGGTATGGTGCCTATCCAAAATGGCATGCTTCAATTAAAGCGTGCCGATTATAGGTTGGTGAGCATAGAAGGCAGTGTGGGTGAAAGTGCAGTCATACACGGTATCGTTGATGGTCAGCTAGAAGCTGCTATTTCAGCTAAGGAGGCAATGCATTGGTTTTTAGAAAAGACTAAAGGTCATGTGCTAATCGCACATCATGCTCCTCTTGACCTGTGCTTTCTAAAAGCTGAGTTTTTCCGTTGTTTCGGCGAGAAAATGACCTTTGTAGCAATAGACACAATGGCTATAGAAAGAAGTAGAATACTACGCCAGCATGAAGCGATTAAAGAGGGCTCCTTGAGGCTAGATGCGTGTCGAAGTCGCTATGGTTTACCCATATATGCCGCCCATAATGCGGCTGTTGACGCATTATCTTGCGGAGAACTGTTGTTGGCTCAGATGGCGAGTATTGCGGGCGCAGAATCACTTAATTTGTCTGACTTATTACGTTAATTCGCCAAACGTTAGTCAATAAGTTATGGCGAGCTATTAGGGGCTGTTGATCTTTCGAGCTTAGTTTTTGTTCGAATTCAATTATTTTAGTACAAGGCTTGAGCGATGATGCTTAGCTGGCTAAGCGAAAAGCTCGTAACGCAGTAATAAAAGAATTGAAACGAACCCAAAGGGCCGCGTTTCTTGGCTATTTTTACTGTGTTGTAGACTATTTGTGG
>NZ_JBFRIY010000058.1:0-408 GCF_041468565.1 Shewanella sp. 10N.286.54.B9 | reverse complement strand
GTTAAGCCAATTAATAAAATTCACTTAACCAGAATCGGTTCATATAGTCAGAGTGCCAAATTTCGCTTTAGTTCCAATTATTGCTCACTTTTTTATTTTTTATTTCATTTGGCTTGTCTTGTGGCTCACTTACTGGGGATTATCCGTTTACTAATGCATTGAATGTTGCCATTAAACCAAGATTTACTTGAGGGAGCTCTGCGGTAATTGAAGCCAAAAAAAATGGCAACCTAAATAGGTTGCCATAAACATAAGTTTGCAAGAGTTAACACGGTTAATGCGCTAGCGTAACGGTTAACTCCAATGGCAAACCTCAACAGGAGTGCCCAAGGGAATGATGATGAACAATGAAACTATCAACTCTAAGTGATGAGCAAAGAGTAAAAGCGTTAAGCCAATTAATAAAAT
>NZ_JBFRIY010000057.1:40841-43229 GCF_041468565.1 Shewanella sp. 10N.286.54.B9 | reverse complement strand
GTGTCGCCATGATCGAGATCAGTGGCAGTGATCTGGCCGGTTACTTTATTGCCACCTTCATCAATCGTCTTCGAGCTTATGTGACTGACCACTGGAATATCGTTAGTGCCATTAATGGTCACAGTGACTTTCTGCTCAGTGCCATCCACAGAGTGAACCAATAGCGTATCGGTAACAGACTCACCGGTTTTCAAGCCCTGAATCTGTGCGCTTGAATTGTTGGCGGTATAAGTCCAATGGCCGGTGTTATCGATAGATAGCTGACCATATTGACCTTGCAGTGAATCGGCGGTGAACTGGTTTTCACCGCGATCTAAATCGATCACGGTGAGCTGACCATCGGCTCTTAATGTGTTGCCACTGGCAAGATCTTTATCTTCGGTCAAGCTAGCGGTTGATACACCAGCGATCACTGCTTTGTCATCGCTGCCATTAATGATGATAGTGACTTTTTGCTCAGTACCATCAACCGAATGTACCAGTAGCGTATCGGTAACGGTTTCACCCGTTTTAAGCCCTTGGATCTGTGCGCTCGAGTTGTTGGCGGTATAAGTCCAATGGCCGGTATTATCGATAGATAGCTGACCATATTGACCTTGCAGTGAATCGGCGGTGAACTGGTTTTCCCCGCGATCTAAATCGGTCACGGTGAGCTGACCATCGGCGCGAAGTGTGCCGCCACTGGCAAGATCTTTATCTTCGGTCAGACTGGCAGTTGAGGTACCAGCAATTGCCGCTTTGTCATCGCTGCCATTAATGATGATAGTGACTTTCTGCTCAGTGCCATCCACAGAGTGAACCAATAGCGTATCGGTAACAGACTCACCGGTTTTCAAGCCCTGAATATGTGCGCTTGAATTGTTAGCGGTATAAGTCCAATGGCCGGTGTTATCGATAGATAGCTGACCATATTGACCTTGCAGTGAATCGGCGGTGAATTGGCTTTGACCGCTGTCGGGATCAGTTACCGTGAGTTGACCATCAGCGCGCAGCGTATTGCCACTGGCAAGATCTTTATCTTCCGTCAGGCTGGCCGTTGAGGTACCAGCAATTGCCGCTTTGTCATCGCTGCCATTTATGATGATAGTGACTTTTTGCTCAGTGCCATCAACCGAGTGAACCAATAGTGTATCGGTAACGGTTTCACCGGTTTTCAAGCCCTGAATCTGTGCGCTTGAATTGTTGGCGGTATAAGTCCAATGGCCGGTGTTATCGATAGATAGCTGACCATATTGACCTTGCAGTGAATCGGCGGTGAACTGGTTTTCACCGCGATCTAAATCGGTCACTGTGAGCTGACCATCGGCTCTTAATGTGTTGCCGCTGGCGAAATCTTTATCTTCCGTCAGGCTGGCCGTTGAGGTACCAGCAATTACCGCTTTGTCATCGCTGCCATTAATGGTCACAGCGACTTTCTGTTCGGTGCCATCAATTGAGTGAACCAGCAAAGTATCGGAAACAGACTCACCAGTTTTCAAGCCCTGAATTTGTGCGTTCGAGTTGTTAGCGGTGTAAACCCAATGACCGTTCTCATCTATGCCAAATTGACCGTATTGACCAGAGTAGTGATCTGCTACAAACTGACTTTGGCCTGAATCTGGGTCAGTAATCGTTAGCTGGCCTTCTGTTCTCAATTGTTCGCCAGTCGGGGTTACAGATACATTGAGATCCTCTGTCATTGCTGCTGTAGACGTGCCGCCAATTTGCGCTAAGTCATTGCTGCCGGTAATTTGAACTGTTACCTGCTGAGTAACAGGTTGACCTGAGCTGTCAGTAGCTATCACGCTAAAGGTTTCTGTTGCTATCTGACCTTGGTTCAGTGCTTGTGTTGCCGGGTTTTTATTGTTGAGTTGATAATGCCAAGTGCCTGTATCGGGATCGATGCTTAGCTCGCCAAGTTGGCCCTGTCCGTTAGCTATTGACCAGCTGATATTGTCACCGGTATCGGGATCGATTGCGATCAAACTGCCTGATGCGCTATCTATGGCGCCATCTTCGTTGAGTGCTGCGTGATGTACACCTGATATCGTCGGTAGATCATTGCTACCTTCAACTTCAACGGCAATTGTTGTCTGTACGTGATTTCCTTCGCTGTCTGTAGCGGTCACTATAAATTGTTCTGTGTGGTGCTCATTTTCTGCTAATGCATTCGTTGCCAATGCGGCGTTATTGAGTTGGTAATGCCATTGCCCGCTTGCTGGATCAATAATAAGTGAGCCAAATTGCCCTTGTGGTTGGTTAACAATCCAATTTATTTGCGCAGAATTATGCCCTTGAGCATGTAATGAACCAGCAACCGAATCAGTACTAGAGTCTTCTTTAACTTGTTGTATTTGTTGTTGACTATCAACAGATAGCGGTTTTTCATTAGTGCCAGTGCCAGTGCCA
>NZ_JBFRIY010000057.1:0-40135 GCF_041468565.1 Shewanella sp. 10N.286.54.B9 | reverse complement strand
AGTGCCAGTGCCAGTGCCATGACCGCTAGTCGTACTGCCTGTATTTGGTGATAATGGGGGGTGTGATGTTTGTGGTTCGCTATAACCAGTAGGGATCACTGGCTCCTTTGTTAACCCCGTTGTTGTTATAGCAACAGTAAAGTGAGGTTGATTATGCTCATTGGGGCTAAAAGTGAGTGGTTTAGCTATCTGGCTTAATTCAATGGTTCCATTTGCGTTAGCATGAAAATGTGCGCCTGAATGTAAGCCTGTGGTTTCAGTTGTACCGTGTGGTTGGGCGTGCTTGTCTTGTGCTGCCTTAACGTCAGTGACCGAATTTGTTGTTTGAGCGACTTGATCCGTTTTTTCCGTTATTGCTGCTTGATTTTCTTTATCTGCTAGCTCGGTTTGCTGCTGTCCTCGCTGAGCGGTATCTGTGTTTGAATGTGCTGGTTGCTCTTTGGCTGCAAGGCTTGCAGTACTCCAAGATTTATCGGCAACTAAATCCTTATTACCTATGGTACTGGCTTTACCGCCATCTCTAAACTCTTTAGCTTTTAAACGAGCTACGTCCTTGTCGAGCTGTTTAGCCTTAATTTTGGCGTCCAATTGTCGTTGTTTTTTCTCCGCAGCAATCGCTTCTGGTGTCTTTGCACTTGATGTGGATTTTTTATCGTCCTGACTCATTATCTACTTCCTCTTTAGCGCTCACCAAAAGCTTCTGTCACATTGGTAAATACTGGCTTCCATAAATATTGGAAGACCGTTTTGTCACCGGTCACTATGTCGGCTTCACCTGTCATCCCTGGGATCAAGTCAAACTGGCCGGGTTTATCTGCAAAGTATGGTTTATCTATGCTGATCTGCACTTTATAAAATACGCCACCTTTTTCATCTGAATCGGTACTGGGCGAAATACGCTTCACAATGCCATCGAGTGCGCCATAGCGGCTGTAATCGAAGGCATCAATTTTAATCCGCACCGGTTGGCCAACTTTCACAAAGCCAATATCTCGCGGAGACAGTTTGGCTTCCATTAAGCCGGTTTTAGTCATCGGTACGATAACCGCAACAGTGCCACCGGGTTGGATCACGCTGCCAGTAGAAGAGGAGGGGATAGACTGAATAATGCCATCAACCGGCGCCGTAACCGTATTTTGTGACACTAAGGATCCTGATGATTTCAAGCGGGCGATAATGCCTAGCAGTTCTGCTTGGGCATCGGTGCGTTTCTCGCCAACTTCTTTGAGTAATGTGGCTTGTTTTTGCTTTAACTGTTGCTCAAGAGTGAGCAGGTTTTTAGACAACACCTGCTGCTTGCTTTCCATGCCTCTTAGCTCGCGTATGTAGGAATCAAGCTTTTGTTGTGATTCCAAAATTCGCAATTTAGAGACGGCCTGCTCTTCGGTTACTGAGCGCATCATCTTAAGTGTTTGTTCAGCGGTTTCTATCTGGTCACTAAGCGGTGGGATCTCAGCTTTAAGACCATCGATCTCTGCTTGCGACTTAGCGATATCAGATTCTGATAATTGCTGCATCGCCAATCGCTCTTGGTTCATGCGGTTTAATGATGCTGTGTGCAGTTTGACTAACTGTGGGTATTCCAGTTCAAACTCAGCAAAGTTAGCTTCTCTTTGATCGATAAAGGACTCATAGCGCTCAATTCTGAGTACCAAGTTTGCCCGTTTACTGGCCAGTTCCTCTTCAGCTGATTGGCTGTCAATAGAGACAAAACTCGCTAACACATCGCCTTTTTTTACCACGTCTCCCTCCTCTACCACTACAGATGCAATCGTACCGCCTGTGCGGCTTTGAATTATCTGTCGATGTCCTAGCGGGACAACTTGTCCTTTAGATTTGGAGATCTCTTCAACCTGAGCGAAAAGAGACCAAAGCAACATAATCAGCACTGAACCTGTGATCAAAAAGATTATCCGTTTAATAAACTTCCTTTCCGCAGGCGCTTCAATGGCATCGGTAAATTCGTGCTCAGGCCATACTCGATTCGCTAGTTGACGATTATCCATTAGGGAGGTTCTCCTGAGATGCTGCTGATTGCGGTTGTTGAGCTGATTGGTCGGGAATTGGACCTGCGTAAACAACCGCGCCTTTATCTAAAATCACCACTTTGTCGGCTTGCTGGATCAGCTCTTGATCATGGCTGGTAAATAGCACGGTGCTTTTGCCTTTAAGCGCGCTGAATGTTTTTAGTAACTGAGCTCTAGCAGCAGGGTTTCGGTTGGCAATGGGCTCATCAAGTATGATTAAGCTTGATTGCTTAAGCAGCGCTCTCGCTAAGCTGATGTAACTGCCTTCAACGGCAGATAATAGTGTGTGACCACGGTTAAATAGATCGATGTTAAGATCATTTCCTAAGGCATTAAACAGAGATCCGCCTCCCGCAGCCTTTATGGCCGCAACCAGCTCTTCATCGCTGGCATCTTGTTTTGCGATGCGCAAGTTGTAGGCTAAAGTTCCCGGGAAGAGATCTGGCTCAGCAGGGCAGAATGCAGCCCATTTTCGATAAGCTTCAGGATCATATTGTTTCAGGTTTTTGCCATTAACACTGACATAGCCCGCTTGAGCTTCTGCGACTCCCATAGCGGCAAGTAGCATTGAAGTTTTTCCGCAGGCATTGGGGCCAATAATCGCAACATTTTCCCCTGGTTCAATATCGACACTCACCCCCGCCAGTGCTGGATCAACATCTGCGCCATAACGCAAAGTAACATGTTGAAAGCTAATCGCAGGCGGAGTATCTGTTGCAGGTGTATCGAGCCTTAATTCACTGTTTTCAGTTCCCGCTTGCATAAAGCGATCAAACTGTTTGATTGCCATGTCCATCATGGTGATTTTTTGGCTAGAGGAAAATGCCAACTGGGCGGGCCCGGTAATGCGCCAGATAAGCATCACACAAGCAATCAACGCACCGGGGCTAATACTTTGGTTAAGCACTAAAAATATACCGGTAAATACGGTGACCAATGCTGTGAGTAAGCTCATTGCATGAGCGACAGCGACATTTAATCCATTCCGTTTGGCAAAGAGAAAGTTCTGCCTGCAATTTTCTTTACACTGCCGCGCAAACTTAGTATTCCAACCGTCTGTTTCACCACTTGTTTTAAGTTGTAGTAAGTTTTTGGCCAACTCGTTTATTGAGTTTTGATAGTCTCCGCTAATAGTGGGTGAGGCTGATTGAGCATACTTATTGACTGCTTTCATCACCAAATAAAATAGCAGCAACATGACCAAAGGAACCACAACCAGCCAGCCACTCAATAGCGCAATAGTGACTAATGCAATGGCGGTAAAAGGCAAGTCAACTAAGCCCGCTCCCCCAGGGCCAGACAACAAGGTTCTGACTTTTTCAGCATTGCGCATCCGTGCCATATGGTTAGCGCTACCTACTCGAGATAACACCATCAGCGGCATACTTAAGAGTCGCTTAAAGGTCAGATCTGACAGATCGCGGGCAAAGCGATTACTGGTGGTCGCGAGTACATTGGCTCGTGTCAGTCGAGTCGTGACCAACACCGCCAAGGCTAATGCGGCGCCAAGGGCGATAGTTGGTAGTACGTCAGGCGCTTGCCCGCCAATAACTCGGTCGTAAACCGCCATGGTAAACAGCGGCACCGCAAGCCCGGTAATACTCGACAGTAAACTAAGCCAAAAGACGGGTCGATACCATTTGGTGCGTTTACTCATATGGGCAGCAAAAGCACGTATGTTTTGTTTACTCGCTGGGAGGCTTTCGATAATAACAACGTGGCTATCTAGCAGTAAGTCGTCAGCGCTTGTCGTTTGCCATTGCTCTGTTTGCAACTCGAAAATCTCATACTGCTCATTTCTGCGCCGCACCATTATTGCGGGCTTATCATCTGGGATAATAATAAAGGGGTGAATGGCTTGTGAGGTTGCCTTCTTATCAGCTTTAAAAACGGAATAGCCGATATGGTGTTTGCGTAATAGGTTGGCGAGTGTAACGGTATCAACGCCCTTAACTGAATCATCATTGAGTAGGTTATTTGCTTGTGAAAACAGCCCTAATTGCTGAAATAGTGCGACTAATATGTATTTTAGCTCTTGCGGCTCAATAGTGGATGTTGTTTCTGTTGGCTGAGTTTGACTGATTGAATTCATGATCCAGCCTCCTGCGTAGCAGTTAAGATTTGGCACTTGCCTGTGCTATCAATATTGACCTTTAGCTCGGCGTGGTTCGCAAGTTCTGCAAAATGAGAGGCGCAGATAATAGTCATTTCCCCTTTGTAATGGTTAATGACATTGACGAGTCGCGCTTGGGAATCAGCGTCCAGTGAAACCATCGGCTCATCAAGCAGTAAAATAGAGGGTGACTGTACAAAAGCTCTGACCAAAGCAATGAGTTTAATTGCGCCTTTATTAAGCATTTGATTATCGCTAATGCCCACTTCGGTTTGATAGCCGGATGGCAGCTGAGCAATGCTGCTAGTTAGCCCTAACGCTTCAGCGACTTCCATCGCCAGTGCTTCTCTCTCGGGTCTGAACATGGTCATATTTTCTAATAAACTACCAGCAAACAGCGTTGGCCAAGGCGATACGTAAGTCACCGATTGGCGGTACTCATTGCCCTGGTGTTCACTTTGTTCAACCCCTGCAATGGTTATCGTACCTTTATCTAAATGATGAAATGCACCAATAACGCTAAGCAGTAAACTGGCATGGGTGAGGGGATCTGAGGTCACTGTGACTAAACTGCCGCTGGCAATGGATAGGTTAAAGTTGCTGAGCTTAGCGCCCACCTGCGAGCTGGCAACATTTTCAAAGGTGATTGGTCCAAGGGGGAGTTTTTGTTGATACTGGCGGCTACCTTTAAATACCTCTTGTGGTAGTTCTGCTAAATCATTGACATGGTTCATTGCGGTACTGGCACTTGCGAGTCGCGAGCGTAGGCTGATAATGGCGCTGAGCGGAGCGATCGCTCTGCCGGCCAATATCGAACAAGCGGCAAGACCACCCGTTGTGAGGTTGCCATTGAGTACTTCATAACAACCAATCAAAACGATTAACAGCGTGGTGCCTTGAGACGCGCCCTGGATCAACTCTTGTAGTTTAGAAGATAGCCAATCGACCTGCTGTTGCTGTGCTAAGCGGCGGTAATTTATCTCGCTATAAATTGCTGATAACCGAGTTTCCAGTGCCAAAGCCTTCGCGGTGGTGAGTCCCGATAACACTAAAATCAACATGCGCGAGCGTTCACTGTCGGTGAGTGCTAAATCTTCAGTGGCACGGTTTAGCTTTTGGCCGATAAAAAATACCAAGCCACCGATAACGAGCCAAACAGCAATGGGAATAAACACTAACGGGCCGCCAATATAGGCAACCAGTGCTAGAAAAATCAGTACAAACGGGAAGTCCATTAACGCCACAAGTGCTTGCCCTGAATAGAGTTCTCGCATGGCGGCAATACTGGCAAGCCCGTTTGATACTTTTCCGGTACCGAGACTTTCTACATGGTGGTAGTCAGATTGCATTAATGCATTGACGACTTTAGTGGTGGTTTGTAACTCAAAATTGGCGGCCGATGAGGCCAATAACCAACTGCGAGAATAGCGTAATAGCAGCTCTAATAAGATCGCCACCGCCACGGCTGAAGCCAACACACTGGCGGTGCCGTAGCCTTCATTTGGCAATATACGGTCGTATATTTGTAGCATGGTAAAAGGCAGAGCCAGCGACAATAAATTGATGAAAGTAGAGGAGAGTAGCAACTCAGCCTTAGCGCGATTATTATTTAGTAAACTGAAGTTTTCTCTCATCGTTCATCACATCCTTGGACTGTCAGAAAAGGGTGTATAAATAATAGTATAGCTTTAACTAATCTGTTTAACTTAACAGCTTATTTACATCTTTGTGTGAAATAAAATCGATTTTTTTTGAGGAACTTAAAGCACTGCTAGCGAAGCTACATATAGATAAATGGGAACGTAATGTGGAATTATGCGTAATTGGTAGGGTGTCAGCCGGTGAATTTGCAGGGAACCGGCTGACGATTAGCGCAACTAATGGAGCAATAGCTGCGCTAAATACTGCTATTGAAGTGGTAGGCTATTTGGCGTGGCGTTTGCCGGTTTTACTTTTCATTGGATCACTGTCATAGCCTAAAGCTTGCCAATTCATACGGGTACCTTTGTTATGGCAGTCACTGCATTTGAGGGCTTCGGTTTTTGGTGAAACCATATGGTTAATACGCCACCACATTTCAGTTGCCGCAAAGCCATGTTCGCCGCTGTATGTGATACCTTTGTCAGCTAACACTTGATTGGCTTCCATGCCCAGTTTCGCGGCTTTGTCCCAATCATAATCTTGCCAGTATCCACCTTTGCCGTAGACTTTAGCAGTAACGAAAATGTTTTGTTTACTGTCGTAGATCTGCTTACCGCGGTGCACCTTGAATGGATAGATTTTGGCAGTGCTATCGTTAATGTCTCCGAGCGGGCTAGTCAGCTTAGTCACTTTGGTTGGATCCATCTTGTCACCGACCATATAGGCATCGGCATTACCGTTATACCAAGCATACTCAGGCTCAACCATCTTGCCCCAAACGAAGTTTCCTTTCTTTTTCTGATAGCTCTTCTTGCCGTATTTATCTTTAGTTTCCTCAAGATCGCTACCCGCTGTTGACCAATCCCAGCTCATTTTGGTCGCTTCATTACGAGCAAAAAATGGAATGTGACAAGTTTGGCAGGCAACACTGGCCGAGTGGGTATTCAGCTTTTTGTTTTTGTGTGGCAAGGCATCGTGACAATTGACGCAACCTATTGGGTTCTGCCCTCCAGGTGAAACGCCCATAGCATTACCGGTTATCTGATGAGCTTCGGTTGTATGACAGGTCTGGCATTGGAAGTCATTGCCGTCGGTGTCCATATGCACATCGGTCGCCTTATCTGGATAAGACATAGAGGAATCTAAATCACCATGTTTTACTGCATCACCGCCGCCACCAAAGAAGTGGCAAGTACCGCAGTTATCACGTACTGGTGCACCAACATTTTGTGCGACTCGTTCAAGGTTTACTCGGGCGAGCACCTCGCCAGCCCCGGCGGGATCTTTTATGTAAGTGCCGGTAGTATCGTGACAAACTAGGCAATCGACTTTGGTCATGTCGGTAAAATCAAAGTTGTTATCTTTCCAACCGTAGCCCGCGTGACAGCTGGTACATCTCGGTTCGTTACCTGAGATAGAGGTACAGAAATTGTTGATGGCGTCTTTTTTTCCACGTTTTACTGTGCGCCCTGGTAGTTTTTGTTCCAATTCCCAAGTCCAGTGTGAGGACTTCATAAAATCTTTGGCATGATCTTCATGGCACTCAATACACTGAGTGGTGACCTCAGAGCCTTGAGTAAACGGACCTTGCAGGTACTCGCTATGCGGGTTAGCTGCCATGGCAAATTGTGTGCTAGCAATTAACCCCACAGCGATGGCACTAATGATTAATTTTTTCATGTTTTGCTCCTGCCCCGGCGCAAACGCCGGGGGGATTATCCAAGCTTAGAATTTAACGGTAAGAGAGGCGTTGAGGTCGTACGCTGTGTCGACCACAGGCAACATTGAGTAAGCGCTACCTTCGATAACATCATCGATTTTTTGTGGAGCACCAACGGGAGTGCCGCTGCCGGTATATTCGAAGTCGTAATACAATCCAGCCAGTTTGATGAACATATTAGGGTTGATATCGAACATATAATACGCTTCAGCAACATGGCCTCTTGTGGCTAACTTACTGCCGATAGGATCGTCTTGTGCCTGGGTAAACGGCGTCCAGTATTTTGAGCCATAGTTGTATTCAAAACCGACCTTGCCGTAAGGCGCGGGGATCTGAATGCCGGCATAGATGCTGTAACCGTCTTTGGCACCACTATCATCGGC
The DNA here is from genome assembly GCF_041468565.1 of Shewanella sp. 10N.286.54.B9. Lineage (NCBI taxonomy): Bacteria > Pseudomonadati > Pseudomonadota > Gammaproteobacteria > Alteromonadales > Shewanellaceae > Shewanella > Shewanella sp. 10N.286.54.B9. The sequence goes on along the minus strand of NZ_JBFRIY010000057.1, from coordinate 32,251 downwards.
AGCACTTGGCATCATGATGATCTCTGTGCCGTCGGCATTGAGCTGAGCTTCAAATACAGCATCACTTAACATGCCGCCAAACATACCAGCGTTACCATTGCCATCGGCGCGAGTCCAACCACCAGACACAAACCATTTCACGTCGTTATCTTCTTCACGTGAGAAGCCAATGCCGCCTAAGAACATGTCGCCAATGACACCACTTGGCTGTACCCGAGTGACGAAGTTAAAGTTGTCGAATTTTTGCATATCTTGATACATGGTTGGTGCAAAAATTCCGGCTAACTGAGTGGGGAATGCCATGGTGCCTTTGAAGCCATCATTGACGTCTTTAGCACCAAATAGGGTGAACTGGAGGAAGTTTTTACCATCGTTAATGGCATCAATATTAAATCCGCCGAGATGGGTATCTTTAGTGACGATGTCACCGAATAGCTCACCGTTGCCCCACTGTGATTCAAAACCTTGGCCGTAGCAGAATCGCACTACTTGGCCCTCGACGCCGGTAATATCACCGAGATGATAGCCCATGGTCGCGCCGTCAAAATTGAAGTTAACTAAGTGGCCTGAAGGAGTGCCGCCACGCTTTTCGTTTTCACGGTATTGGGTTGGTGGGCCGTAAGTTGATGGACGGCGTCCAATTGATAGATACAGCGGCGAGCCGTTAATGTTTTTCCAGTCAAAGTAGGCGCGTTCAACTCTAAGCCAATCGCCACTAGTACTGCCACCGTTAGTGCCGTCCATGGTGAATGAATTCCATGAGTCAAACACTTTTACGCCAGTTGAATCACCCCAGTTTTTATACATCGAGAGTCGACCAGCAAAGCTGACGTTATCCCAAACTTTGGCTTTCAGGTTAAGTCTGAGGCGAGTGGTGTAAAAAATATCGTTGTCGATATCTTGAGTTGTCTTAGGTGCTAATACATAAGGCATAACGCCTTGCAATTGACCACTTTGGAATGCCGCCGCCAAGTTAGGATCCGCTGCCATCATTTTACCCAAAGGCGAATTGGCATCAGTAGATGAGCCAAATACACCAGACATTGCCTTGGCACCAAAGTCATTGAAATTGACTTTAATAGCGGGATTCCAAGTTACGTTTTGATAGTGCAATGTGTGGGCTTTAGTACGGAAGTCGCCAGTAATTTCAAGTCTGTCGAGCGCTGTATGCCGCTCATTAGTGTCGACACGATCATTGAGGTCGTCGAGTTCACTGGTGATATCTTCAAGCTGAGCTTTTAGGTCGGCAATTTTTTGAGCATCGTTATCATTAGCATAAACGCTACCAGAAAAAGCGAGGGCATTGGCTACAAGCAGTGAAATAAGGGTACGCATAACATCTCTCCTTTTGAGTATTAACCATCTTGTTTTGTGATTAACCTCGATTGATGTTGAAGAATGACCTCGAGATTGCTGATTTTTGGCAGCACTAGTCCCTGAGGTATTCCCCATTTTTCAATTTAAAGTGTTGTTAGTTATTGATTAGAAGGACTTAATCCCTCATACGGTTAACCACAAGTTTGTGGTTGATCTGAATCGGCCGCATGGTCATATAGGAATTGTTGAATGTCCTTAAGATCTTTTTCTGATAGTGCGTTGAATGCCTCTTGATCACCTTTGTGCTTCATGCGTTTAAAGAAGCGATCCCACTGGCTCATGGTTTTCGTCATTGGGGTTATTTCACCGCCAATGTCACCTTGGCTATGGCAAGCTTTGCACTCTTTTTTATACAGATGTTTGCCTTTTTTCGGGTTGCCGCCGTCTGCTGCTTGGGCTTGAAGTCCCAAAGACAGCGCAAGAGCAAGACCTATTGCGATTTTTGTGATTGTTTTCATCATCAATTCCTTACTATTTTTTATAGGTATTACGCCGTCCTTTGCGTGGTTAACAGAATGGTTCCAAAGTGCTTCTGTGTTGTTATTTAATTTAGCAAAGAGATGTTGATGATTAGTTGAGCGAGATCACTTTCATGCTAAAAATCTAATTGATAAAAATATCATTGAAGTAAATCTAATGGACTTTTGGTTTTTACTTTAAGTGCATGTTTATTTTGGGTTTAATTTTATGGTGTGCAGTCGGTAGGGATTTGTTTGCTTGTTTTCTTGCGACTTTTAGATTGTTACAGATCACATTTATTATTTTTAGCTATCCCTAAAGTAATAGAATGGTTAATTTTAAGTGACAAAAAAGCCTTAACAGCGAATGCTGTTAAGGCTTAGATTAGGCGCTATAATTTACGCAGCGAACACTTTGAGCAAGTGCTCGCTGATCATCATTAAGGCTGTTGACGTGTAGTCGCTAGAACGATTTCACGAACACATACGTTTTGTGGCTGTTCGAAAGCAAAGATAGCAGCATCAGCAATTGATTTTGGCTCAATAATGCCGCCCATGAACTCTTTCCAATCTTCATAGCCCGCTTTAATGTCGTCATTAGTGGTGTGGCTAAGTAGTGGAGTTTCAACTGCACCTGGTGCGATGGTGATCATACGAACGTCATCCATTGCCACTTCTTCACGAATGTTTTCAGTTAACGCGTGAACAGCAAACTTAGTAGCACAATATGCAGCATGGTTCGGGAATGTTTTACGACCCGCAACTGAGCTAATGTTGATGATAGTACCGGTTTTGCGCTCTTTCATACCTGCAAGTACCGCGTGAATACCGTTAAGTACACCCATCACGTTAACGTTAAGCATCTGGCTCCACTCGGCTGGATCTTGTACGTCAGCTGCGCCAAGTAGCATTACGCCAGCGTTATTAATTAAGCCGCCAACAGGGCCAAATTTAGCTTCAGCAGTGGCAATCGCACTTTTCATTGCTGCAGCGTCAGTCACATCAACACTAGTGCAAATGGTGTTTTCAAGCTTTAGTGCTTCCATTGGTTCAACGCGGCGAGCCAACAAAAGCAGTGGGTGACCTTTAGCATTAAAAGCTTGTGCCATTGCTGCGCCAATACCTGAAGATGCACCAGTTATTACGATAAGTTGTTTCATATAAACCTCAGTCAAAATATATTACGCCACTCAATGCAGTTGAACTGACAGTATTGAGGCGGCAATGTTAGTTGTCCATGTCGAATTGGGCGTAGTTTAACGTTATGGTTATTGTTGATATATAATGTATAGCGAACATCATTGTTTACATTTGACTCCTAATGTAAGCTTGCCACTCTGTTTTCAGTCGAGCTGATGAGATGTACAAAGATTTAAATTTAGCAGATGTTAGAGCATTTACAGTGATTGCCGAGCAGGGCAGTTTTACTTTGGCAGCTGAAAAGCTAAGCTGTTCACGCTCGCACCTATCTAAGCAATTGACCCAGTTAGAAACTTATCTCGGCGTCACCTTGATCACCCGCACGACAAGAGCGCAAAGGTTAACCGATCAAGGCGAGTTTTTTTATGAGCGCTGCCAACATGCCCTCGACGTGATGGAGCAAGCCGTGGCAAAGACGGTAGATAATGCGCAAAACCTGCAGGGGAATATCAATATTAACTGTGTTGGCGGCTATATTGGTGAGGAGATCGTCACCCGCTTGGTAAATGATTTTATTAGCGCCCACCCCAATATCAGCATTAACCTCGACTTTAGCAGCCAGCGAGTAGATCTTGTGTTAGATCATTTTGATCTGGTATTTCGCATGGGAGAGTTAGAGGACTCGGGGCTGGTGGCGCGTAAGCTAATGGACATTAATAACTGTACGCTAGCGGCGCCAGCTTATCTTGAGCAAAAAGGTTTCCCTTCTCATCCTAAAGCACTGCATGAACACAGTTGTATTATCGGCTCGATTAACCACTGGAGCTTTCAGCAAAAAGCGGATGCGCAGCAAAAAGCAGAGGTGGCAATTACCGGTAAGTTTCGTTGTAAGAATGGTCGAGTAATGAAAAGCAGTGCCTTAGCGGGGCATGGCATTGTGCGCTTGCCTGAGCTTTATTGCATTGACGAGCTACGTCGCGGTGAGCTAGTCCATGTTTTCGACCAATGGCATATTCCGGCCACACCTTTGTATCTGCTATACAGTAAAGACAAGTTTCAACCTGCAAGATTACGGGAGTTTATAGCTTTTACTACCCAGCATTTCTTGGACTATGTTTGATCTTTTCTGTTGATAATCTAACGGCGAACATTATAACTCTAGCCTAGCGGTTGAGTATATTTTCAGTGCTTCGCCCACATCTGAATTGGAGATAATCGCAGTATTAATATGTACCAGCACAGGCAATTTTTGCGAACAGGCTAGATGCCTTCTGAATATAGCTCCTCTAGCTAGTTTGGCCGCTCTACTACTAGAGTAAATAGTTATGCTTGCTCAAGTAGCTCTTCGACTCCGGTGACACCAAAGTACTGCACTGAGTTTTTGATAGTGATTTTTTTGGCTATCAGTTCACCATCTTTATAGATCTTAACGACTTTCTTACCGCCTCTGTCATTGGTGCTGTACTCGTATTCATCGTTAAGGCGAAGCTCGTCGAATTGAGATTTCATGATCAGATGCATAATTGCTCCTATTCAGATTAAGTATAACGCTTATCTAATTAGACTCTCGTTTTTAGTGAATAGTTTCTGTTAGTGGTGTTCGAGCAGTGCTCTTTGAATATAGATGACTGTGACCGAATTCGCCTGTTAGGTGGTATATGTCTTGCGCCATCGAGCTATGTTATGACAGCTCGATGACGTGGCTTTGTTATCTACACTTATAAGTTGCTGATAATTTTGTCTAAACCTGCTTTGGATAATGCGACAGATTCAAGCGGACTGAGTCCGTCAGGGTACTCTTCTTGCTCGACCACAAACCATTGGGTGCCACCAACGGTAATGTTGCTGTTGATTACCGCTGGCCAGTCAATCATGTCTTCGCCAATAATTGCACGTTTTCCTGCTAAGGCTTCGGTGGCCACAAAGCTCTTTGGCAGCTTAGCTTTAAAGTGGGTGGTCAGAGTACGGTTTGGGTAGCGGTTGATATAGAGCACTGGGCTTTTTTCGGCGTATGCCACCCAACCGACGTCCATCTGCATCACAAAGTCATCAGCAGTATTGCGGGCTATTTGATCCCAAAATGTGTGCTGTTGATAGGCCTCAAACTCTTCATCATGGTTGTGGTAACCAAAGCGTAATCCTTCAGCTTTTAACTGCTCGTTTAGCTTATTAAGATCGCTGACCAATTCATTAATTTTATCTGGATCATTGGCGCGCTCGTCCCAAGGAACAATCACGCTATCAACCCCTAAGGTTTTATAAAATGCCACTGATTTAGCAAAGTGGGTTTCATCGAAGTGCTTAAAGCGCACATGTGCGCCGCTAGCTTGCAGCCCTAGGCTGGCGAGGTAATCTTTAAGTCCTTGTGGATCATCGGCATAAGGACCAAAGTCACCGGCAAATTCAACACCGACAAACCCCATCGCGGCGATGCGGGTGAGCGTTTGCTCAAAGTTTGCTTTCAGGTCATCTTTTACCGAGTATAGCTGCACGCTGATTTTCGGTAGGTCTATGCTCGCTTCAACTTTTGTGGTTGAAGCGCTTGCTGTTGGCTTAGGTGGGGTCACAGTTGCTGTCTCCTGCGGCGTTGAGTCGGTACAAGCAATCACCATAAGCGAAAGTGCAATAAGGCTGATATTAGAGAGTCTATTCATTATAAAATCCATGCTTTTAATTGTATTTAAATCGGTTTAATTAGAGCGCCTAGTTAAAGTCTTTGTTGTTGTAGTTCTTTGGCGGCGTAATCAACGGCTCTTGCAGTTAGCGCCATAAAGGTCAGGCTGGGATTCTGCACTGCCGATGAGCAGAAACTTGAACCATCAGTGACAAAAAGGTTGGGTACGTCGTGGCTTTGGTTATAACCATTTAAATATGAGGTTTTTGGATCGCGCCCCATTCTTGCGGTGCCAACTTCATGGATTGCCAGCCCTGGCGCTTCGTTGGTCACTTCAGTGTTGATATTGGTTAAGCCTGCCGCCGTAAGCATTATCTCTACTTGATTGGCTGCATCATGCATCATGGCTCGCTCATTCTCAGAGAACTGACAATTGATATTGAGCTGAGGAATGCCCCATTTATCTTTTAAGTTTGTGTGCAGGCTAACGTGGTTTTCATAGCGTGGCAGCATCTCCCCTTGAGCCCATAAACCAAACTTCCATTTACCTGGGCGCTTTAGTTTGTTTTTAAAATCCACACCAATACCGTCACTACGCTGCATACTTTTCCAGTCTTCCCGGTAAGCACGCCCAGAGAGTGCGTAGCCCCGTAGGAAACCGCGTTTGTTATCTGGCTTATAGTTAAAGTTGGGCATGTACACACCGGTAGGGCGACGACCGGAATAGAACTCATCATCAAATCCGGCCAAGTCGCCAGTGCCGCCAGCATTGTAATTATGATCCATTAAATAGTGACCGAGTACTCCTGAGCTATTACCAATACCGTTAGGGAAACGCTTAGAGGTGGAGTTGAGCAAGATCTGAGTTGAGCCTAACGTTGAAGCACAGACAAATACCACTTTAGCGAAGTACTCCCGCTGGCTAAGGTCATCGTTATCAATGACTCTGACCCCTTTGACTCGATTGCTGCTTTCGTCATAAATCAGGCTGTGAACCACGCTATTGGCAGCGATATGCAAGTTATTAGTTGCTGCAGCTGCGGGCAGGGTTGAGCTTTGTGTTGAGAAGTACGCGCCAAAAGAGCAACCCGCTTGGCACTCGTTACGTGCCTTACACTGCATCCGGCCTTGAGACACCTGCAGCTCGGTTGGCTCGGTTAAATGAGCGGCACGGCCAATAATCATTGGGCGTTCTGGGTAGAGCGCTGAAAACTGCTTTTGTAGTGCTTTTTCGGGGCCATTGAGCTCGAATGGCGGCAAAAACTCGCTATCAGGCAGGTTGGGTAGATTTTCTTTACTACCACTAATACCGGCGTGACGCTCTACATGGGAATACCAATCAGCAATATCTGCATAGCGAATAGGCCAGTCATTACCGTGACCATCAGCTTTATTGGCGATAAAATCATACGGTCCCCAACGATAAGATTGTCGATGCCAAAGTAGCGATTTACCGCCCAATTGATTAGCTCTAATCCAGCTAAATTGAGTACCTTTAGCTGTGGTATAAGGCAGGTCTTTATCGTTACCAAAGAAGTGTTTGGTGGCATCTTTAAAGGCATAGCATTGTTTTTGGATTTTGTGTTGCTCGTTCACAAGCAAGTTGTCGACGCGAGTGCGTAATGGTTGCTGCCATGGTGGAATATTCTCGCCAATATAATCTTTCCGGTGTTCGACAATACGGCCACGTTCTATCATTAAGGTTTTAAAGCCGCGTTCGGTAAACTCTTTAGCAGCCCAACCACCAGAGATCCCTGAACCTATCACGATAGCATCAAAGACAGTGTCGCTGTTCTTAATATAATATTCGTCTTTTTTGTTGTTCATCTTGTCTATCTCGCTGTGCTTTTTCTTAACAGAATATGGCGGCAAACATATCTAGTAAAACAAGCCTTGTGAGCCCCAGTTACTGTCATCTTCACCTAATGCCACAGTGCCCTTATAACCGTTGGGAATAGGGTCAAAACGCAGCTCTTTCGTCGCGCCAATCTCTGAGGTGTAATAGCCAAAACAGATTAAGCTTTTTAGAAATTTAAAGTCGTTAGTCTGTGATTTATTAAAGGGAGATTGCTCGGTGTCGATGGCATTAAGTAAATGAACTTGCTGCATGTCGCTCAGCGCCGTAAACATCAGTTGATGTTGACTTTTTGCTGCACTGTTGAGGTTATTAAGCGTAGCAATGACTCGCTGCTGTTCTCGCGCTTCATAGCAATGGATCAACTGGTTATCGATAAAACCATGACAGTCGACATCTGCAGCACTTGGTGTATTGGTGCGCGGCAATATTTGGCGGCACACTTGCGCTAATTGCTCAAGTTGCAAAGCTGTTAGGAGCTGGCCTTTTCCCTGAATACCGCCAGGCACAATTTCGTAAGCCTGTGCTACCGATAAACCATTGCCAAAGATAAACTGACCCGCGGCAAAGCTGCCAACGAGGGCGCTGAGGCCTTTTAGAAAGCGGCGTCGTTGCAGTTGTTCGTTCGAGTCTGTTTCATTATGCTGCATAGTCTTCACCATGATGGGTTTGCGGCTCACTTTTTGCTGGGCGTGCTGATTTTGCGTTTTGCTTTCTCATATAAATAAGCAACAAACTAAATGCGATGACTAATAACACTGGAAATATGGATAAACTTGCTAATACTGATTGCCCAGCAGCAAGCTCGGGGTTACTGCTTAACTGTGATGAATTTTCTCTCGCGGTATCTATCCAACTGCCGATGATGGGGTTCCAAATGCTAACACCGAACATGCCAACTCCACCCATCACCGCTAGACCAAGTGCGCCAGTTTGCGGCATTTGTTCAGCGACAAAACCTAGCATAGTAGGCCAAAAGTAAGTCACACCCAGGGCGAACAGTATCGCCGCAACGTAGACATAGCCGCCGGTCGCCCAGCTCATGCTATAAATGCCTAAGCTGGCCACTATTGCCGACCCTAGCAGCAATCCAACAGGGTTGAGGGTGGTAACTAGGAATGCTGAAAAGTATCGCCCTAGTGCCATAATGCCAGTAATGAGTGCCATGATGAGCATCGGTGAAGCACCGGAGGCGCCGAGTATTCTCTCAATCCATTGCTGAGTGCCAAGCTCTGTGGTTGCTGTGAGGGTCATGCATATTGCCATGAAGATAAATAGTGGTGAAATTAGTGCTGCAACATTACTACGAGTAGACACTTGCTGGTCGAGGATCGGCGGAAATGCCTGTCTAAAAGTGAGCATGCCGTAAACCAGCGTTGGCACCAGCATAATGGCTATTTGCGTTTGCCAGCCAAAGCCAAGCTGAGTTAACAGCTGTGATGCAAGTGCGCCTATCACGATCCCGCCTGGGAACCACACATGAAAACGGTTAAGCATGATAGTTTTCTTGTCTGGGTAAGCGGCAGCGATAAGTGGGTTACAGCCCGCTTCGACTGCACCATTGGCAAAACCTATAAAGAAAGTGGAGATCAGTAAACCATAAAAGCCCTCAGCAGAAAGAGTGAGTAGCAGCCCTAATAAGTGACAAGAGAAGGCAATGATAAGCAGTTTTTTGGCACCGAGTGAGTTGTAGACCAATCCGCCAAATAGTGTTGCTACTGGGAAGCCTAAAAATGCCATAGCATTCACCCAACCAAGTTGGTTGTCACTGAGGGCGAACTCGCTGCTGAGCTGAGTTAAAATGCCAGCCCTGATTGCAAATGTCATCGCGGTAACAGTCAATGCGATACAGCAAATCCTAAATAGCATCGAGGATTGCCTGTGGGGATTCATCATTGCTCATGTCCTTATGGTTAAAGCCCAAGTAGCTTTTGATTAAATGTGAGATTGGTTTCAACCGCGGCAAAGTCATCAAACTGTTTGTCGGTTGGCCTTATCAGTTGCTGCTCGATATATTTAGCACCTTCACTGGCACCCTCTTCAGGGTGTTTCAAGCAGCACTCCCACTCAAGCACTGCCCAGCCTTGGTAGCCATATTGGGTGAGCTTGCTAAAGATGGCTTTAAAGTCGATTTGACCATCACCCAACGAGCGGAATCGTCCGGGGCGCTCCTGCCATGATTGATAGCCACCATATACTCCAGAGCGGCCATTGGGGTTGAACTCAGCATCCTTGACGTGGAATGCTTTGATGCGTTCATGGTAGATATCGATAAAAGCCAGATAGTCTAGCTGCTGTAGTACAAAGTGACTCGGATCGTACAAAATATTGGCGCGTGGATGAAAGTCTACTTCGGCCAGAAAGCGCTCGAAGCTGGCGCCATCATGCAGGTCTTCACCTGGATGCAGCTCAAAACAGACATCGACACCCGCGGTATCAAATGCATCTAAAATCGGTCGCCAACGTACGGCTAGCTCTTTAAAGCCAAGCTCAACTAATCCTGAAGGTCGCTGCGGCCACGGGTAAATCGTTTGCCACAGCAGGGCGCCAGAGAAAGTTGCATGTGCTTTAAGGCCTAAGCGCTGGCTGGCAATGGCGGCATGCTTTAGTTGAGAAATAGCCCATTGGGTTCGCTCCGCCGGGTTTTCTCTATATTGCGGCGGTGCAAAGCTGTCAAACATAGCGTCGTATGCTGGATGGACTGCTACGAGTTGGCCTTGTAGATGGGTTGACAGTTCGGTGATAGTAAGACCGTGGCTAGCCACAACTTGAGTGATGCTGTCGCAATAACGTTGACTGCTGGCCGCTTGCTCGAGATCAAACAGCTTGGGGTCGGTAGGCAGCTGGATGCCCTTAAAACCTTTATCCGCAGCCCACTGACATAACGAGTCTAGTGAGTTGTAAGGGGCGTTATCAGCCATAAATTGTGCCAGAAAAATCGCAGGGCCTTTAATCTGCTGCATTAGCTCTGCACTCCAAGCTCAGTGTTTGCTAGCCTGTGCCACTTAGCTTCCCCTTGGCTGGCGGACACAACACCTTCAATAAAGGCCATTCCCGTTATAGCGGCATCAATGCCAGGGAGATCAAGACTAAAAGCGCTTTCAGGAAGATTGTCGAGTCTGGCATTTAATTTCGCGGCAAACTGCTTATAAATATTGGCAAAGGCTTCAATATAACCTTCTGGATGGCCCGCTGGAGTGCGGGTACATACAGCTGCAAGCGGACTGATAGCGCCGACACCGGTGCGGATCACTGAGGTGGCATCGGGACGTTTTATGATAAGGCTGTTTGGCTCCATTTGTGACCATTCAAGACTGGCTTTATCACCGTAAATTCGCAGTGTAAGGCGGTTCTCTTCACCTATCGCTATTTGACTGCTAAGCAACACACCATGAGCACCGGAGTTAAAGTTAAGCATTATACTGGCATCATCATCGAGAACGCGACCCTCGACATTGCTGCTTAAGTTTGCGCATACCTGCTCAATAGACAAACCACTGACATACTCAGCAAGATTGGCGGCGTGCACGCCGATATCACCAACGCAACAGCTTATACCTGATTGCTGTGGATCTAAGCGCCAAGCAGCCTGTTTACTGTCTTCGTCATCTTGAGACGATAACCAGCCTTGGGAGTATTCCACCAATACTTTGCGAATGGTACCAAGCTCGCCACTGGCGATGCGGTGTTTAGCTTCCTTGACCATAGGGTAGCCGTTGTAGGTATGGGTCAAGCCATAAAGTAGATCACTGCTGAGTAGTTGTTGTTTTAATGCGACTGCCTGAGCGAGGTTTATGGTTGCAGGTTTATCGCTGATAACATGGAAGCCATACTCCAGCGCCATTTTGGCTACAGGGTAATGCAAGTGGTTTGGAGTGACGATTACCACGACATCCATGCGAACACTTTCATCGAGTTTGGACTCTTCAATAAACATCTGCTCATAACTGGCGTAACAACGTTCATGTGCTAGATAGAGATTTTTACCAGAGACTAACGATTTAAATGGGTCGGCACTGAAGGCGCCACAAACTAGCTCAAACTGTCCATCAAGCCGAGCGGCCATTCGGTGGATCTCTCCAATAAAGGCTCCTTGGCCTCCGCCGACCATTCCCATTCTAATTTTGCGCATGTTTAAATTTAACCTTACTGCAGTGATTAACTTATGTTATCTAAGTGTTACTAATAGGGTTATTATGATTTCGGTTTATTATATGACAAAATCGGCGTGGTATATTTTATGCCTTTTGTAAGTCGTTGTTCAATTTCTATAAAAAATTGTAATAAGTGGAGATGCTTGTGCATCAGCGGAATAAGTGGCCAAACGAGTTAAATCAAATACTTTTACTAAGGCAGCTGGTGGAAGCCTTCGATCTTATGCCCGATATACTGTTTTGGGTGAAGGATTCAGATAGTCGGTTTATCTACGCTAATCAGTACTTTCTTGAACATGTTGGCGTGCAGACACAGGCGCAGATCTATCACTGTAATGATTTTGATTTTTCTGAGCCGCATATTGCCCGGCAATTTATTAACGATGATCAAAAAGTAATGCGAGGTAATCGGGTTAATGACCGGTTGGAGATGAATCGTCTTAAAGGCCAGGAGGTTGCGTGGTTTATTACTTCTAAACGGCCAATTATAAATGATACAGGTGAGGTGGTTGGTTCCTATGGTATATCACGACATTTGCAGAAAACCTCTCTGACCCTAAGCAGCATGGATGCGCTGAAAGTTCCGGTAGCATTTATTAAAGAGAACTATATGCAACCGATTACTTTAACTGAGCTAGCACAGACAGCACATCTTTCTATTAGCGCCCTAGAGCGACGATTTACTAAGCATTTAGGGCAAACACCGAAACAGTTTATCAATGAGGTGAGGCTAGAAAGCGCGCGTCGATTGCTGATTGAGACTAATGAAAGTATTGCGAATATTGCCCAAGAAACAGGCTTTAATGACCATAGCTATTTTAGTCGCCAGTTTCAGCGCCTATTCGGCAAGAGCCCATCGCAGTTTAGGCGAGAGCATTGTACTCATTAGCCTGTTCAATTAACGGGTAAACGGCTTAGAACTTAGCTTTAGGTGACGCTAAATAAGCAAGTCAGAGCATGAGTTTTAAGGTTCTGATATATCGTAGTTATATGCGTTTTATCGTCATTTTTCTTCATCATTCTGCAAGCCTATTGAACCCACATTGACCTGAGTTAATATTGGCTGGTAATAAAAATGTGTCTTTAACGTTAAAATTTATCCCTTAGTTGTTATTTTTGGCTTAGAATAACTCTAATAAGAAAAAACAATTTAAGACCTTTTTTCGATTTGGGCCGTATTGGTGTTAAAGCGTTAAGGAAATAAAAAGGGCGGAATGGATGAAACTACGTAAACTAGCGCTACTGTGTACCTTGATCCCCAGTTTTTTTGCCTACTCAGGCCAAGAATATTATGAAGCACGTAGTGATGCTATGGGCGGTGCAGGTGTTGCGGCATCGAACCATGAAGGCGCTGCATTCGTAAACCCCGCTCTACTTGGAATAAATGCCCATAAAGATAACTCTGCTGTATTGCTTATGCCTGTTTTAGGTGTTGATATGGCAGATAGCGACAACATGATCGACAAGTTCGATTCGCTTATTGATTCCTATGACGGACTGGCGGCATCGATTGATGCTGGAAATAGTGCCGATATCGATGTTTACCGAGATGAATTGATTCTGGACTTAGAATCTCTAAAGGGAACATCGGCATATGCCAGTGCAGGTCTTGGGTTTAGCGTTGCTATTCCTCATCAAAGAATGCCGATAGCCATCTTTTACAAGAGTTATGTTAATGCGGTTGGGGCTGCCAATATTGCTCAAGCCGATATCGATGCGCTTGCGGCTCTCGATCCTGTTAATCCACCAGAAGTGACAGATTTATTATCAGAAGGGCAAGTGATTGGTGGTGCAGTATCTGATTTAGGTGTCGCATTAAGCTTTCCACTTTCTATCGTTAATATGCCGATTTCTGTCGGGATCTCGCCAAAGTTCCAACGTATCGATACCTATAACTACATTGCTAACGCCAATAACTTCTCGGCCAGTGACTTTGATGACGTTGAATATCGTAATGATGAAACTAATTTCAATGTCGATGTGGGTTTTGCTATTGAACCTCTTAATGGCTTAGTGTTTGGTTTATCAGGGCGTAATCTTATCAGCCAAGATGTGGAAACTAATGAAGTTGAAGGTAATAAGTTTACCTACAGAGTTGAGCCATTGGTCACCGCCGGTGTGGCGTATGACTGGAGAAAGCTAACGGTCACCACCGACGTCGACTTGGTTGAGAATAAGAAGTTTAAAGAACTTGATGGTACACAGTATTGGCGCATTGGCGGTGAAGTTAGAGCCTTTGATTGGATGTCGCTACGACTGGGTTACCGTCATGACATGAAAGACTCTACTGCTAACATTTACTCTATTGGTTCTGGTTTTACCATTGGTGAATCTTTCTTCTTAGACTTTACTGGTATGTTTGGCAATGATGAAGCATTAGGTGGAGTATTGCAGACCTCTTATCATTTCTAAAATTGAGGCCGTTATCGGTAATGAGCCTAACTTAACTCAATAATAGACTTAATCGTCAAAATCACTGCACTTAAACTACACAAGACCAGAGTGAAAGTTCTGGTTTTTTGTTTATCAACTTTGCCTACCAGTCTCCCTGCCACCACATAGCCGAGTATAACTGACGGCAGTAACATCAAAGAAACCCACAAATGTTCAAGCTTTAATAGTCCAGCGAACCCTAGAATAGTTAAGGCGATCATAGAACTGAAAATAAAGAATGCTGATAGTGCCGCTCTAAATTGAGCAGCATCTTTACCCGCAAGTAATATCGCCAGTGGCGGTCCACCAATGGCGGCTATATTGCCAAATACACCGGACAAGATCCCTGCCATAAACAATGTAAAACGATTAACAGGCAGACTAAACTTGAGTAGGCTTAAGCCAACCGCCAAGGCCACAATAAAGGCTATAGCAAGCCCCAGAACCGCTTGAGGTGCGGTTAGAATAAGCATCGCACCTAAGGTCCCACCAGGAATACGCCCGAGTAACGCATATTGCAGTCCATTGAACTCAAGTTGTCCCCTTTCTCTAAACAACGTTAATGCAGCGATTGAAAAACCCATCAAAATCACTGGGGCTGGTACAAGAGAGGGCTCGATAATGTAAAGTAGTGGGCTGGCGACCACAGCTAAGCCAAAGCCAATTAAGCTTTGAGTTAATGCACCACAAAATATGATCAGTGAAGCGAGAATCAGTGTGCTTGGATCTAACATCTATTTAGCCCCGTAATGGCTTTAAAACTCACTCAACGAGGCGCAGAGCGAGTAGGAGTGCAATCTTAGTTAAGGCTACTGGTGTAGACTAGATTGCAATGACAACCTTGTGAATTAAGGTATAAGTCGCTATAGCCAAAAAACAGACATTATTAAATCGCTGTCTGCATTGCTTGCAAAACCGTTCAGTAACAATGGATCGGTATTAATAGAGAGCGCTATAAAATCAAAAGAGGACCACCTAAGGTCCTCAATGTCATCACTTGGTTATTCGAGCTCTTCCCACTCGATACCCATTTCATCCATGAGGCGCTTAACTTCTGCAGGCATGCTGTCAGGCTTATCTTTTGAAAGGTCACCATCATTTGGCAGCGGTTGACCTGTGTACGCGTGTAGAAACGCCTCACAGAGTAATTCGCTGTTGGTGGCGTGACGTAAGTTGTTCACTTGGCGGCGTGTACGCTCATCGGTAAGCACTTTGAGTACTTTTAAAGGAATAGAGACAGTAATTTTTTTCACTTGCTCATTCTTTTTTCCGTGTTCAGCATATGGGCTGATATAATCGCCGTTCCACTCAGTCATTGACTCACCTGTAATTTTAAAATGCGGGGCAGATTTTAACCCCTTATGCAGCGCAGTCAAATTATTGCCTCTATTTTATGACAAATGCAAATAGATTTCTAAATGCTTGGACGTCTAAACGGCTAAATTGGTTGACGAGGGTGGATAGCTTAGGTACATTTAGACGTCCAGACATCCCTAATAAGAAAATGTAGACCGAGGAGTAGTACATGACCGAGCGTAAACTAGCCACCGCTGCTGTGCGCCAAGGCATTGAGTCCGATACCCAACATGGTGCAGTTGTACCTCCCATATACCTCTCTACAAATTATTCCTTTGATGGTCACAAAAATCCAAGAGATTTTGATTACAGCCGCTCAGGTAACCCAACTCGCTCCATTCTTGGTGACGCGATTGCTGAACTAGAAAAAGGTTGTACTGGCGTGGTGACATGCACTGGAATGGCGGCAATTACTTTAGCGACAAGTTTGCTTGGTCCTGATGACTTACTAGTGGTGCCTCATGATTGTTATGGTGGCAGTTACCGCTTATTTACCAATCTGGCTAAGAAAGGTCAGTTTAAGCTAGAGGTGGTCGATCAAACTGATGCCGCCGCGTTAGCTAGCGCAATTGCTAAACAACCTAAAATGGTTTGGCTAGAAACCCCTTCAAACCCATTATTACGGGTTGTTGATATCGAAGCGATTAGCGCGGCTAGCCATGAAGTTGGCGCATTAGTTGTCGTTGATAACACCTTCCTATCGCCTATCTTGCAGCAACCGCTTTTACTTGGCGCAGATATTGTTATTCACTCAACCACCAAATACATTAATGGTCACAGCGATGTAGTGGGCGGCGCTGTGGTGGCTAAAGATGAAGAGTTGGGTGAGTTACTGCATTGGTGGTCCAATACGCTTGGGCTAACGGGTGGTGCATTTGATAGTTACCTTACATTGCGCGGAATTCGAACACTTGCAGTGAGAATTCGTGAGCATCAAGCCAATGCCCAGCGTATTCTTGCTACTCTTAGCGCTCATAGTGCAGTGGAAAAGATCTATTATCCGGGCCTTGCAGATCATCCAGGCCATGAAATTGCCGCTAAGCAGCAGAAGGGCTTCGGTGCCATGCTTAGCTTTGAGCTGAAGGGCGGTGAAGAGCACTTAATCGCTTTCTTAAAAAATCTTAATTATTTCTCTGTTGCAGAAAGCCTCGGAGGAGTAGAAAGTCTAGTGGCGGTGCCTGCAACCATGACGCATAGAGCGATGGAACCAGAAGCGCGTGCAGAGGCGGGGGTAAAAGACACCCTTATCCGTCTTTCTGTTGGTATTGAAGATGCTGACGATCTTGTTGCTGATATTGAAGCTGCGCTTAATGCAGCTGTAGCTTGTTAATTAAAGGGGTTTAGGATGGCACGTTGTCACTTACATAAATTTGGTGGCTCCAGTTTAGCCGACGCAGACTGTTACCGTCGCGTTGCACATATTCTCCTGACTCATGGTCATAGTGATGATCTAGTTGTGGTTTCCGCAGCAGGTAAAAGTACCAATTTTCTCTACCGCCTGCTTGAGCTGAGCACGACTAAGCAGCTTTGGCAGGAAGAGCTGCAAACCTTAATCAGTTTTCAACAAAAGCTGATAGAACAGTTGTTATCTAATGAGCAAGCTCGCTCCTTAAGAGAGCGACTGTCGAATGATAAAGCGCAGTTGATAAGCTTACTTTCATTAACGGCTATCAATGATTACCAGAGCAGCCAAGTGGTGAGCTTTGGTGAACGCTGGTCATCCCGCTTATTGGCAGCGTTACTGCGCGAGTCTGGGGTTGCTGCATCTGACGTAGATGCACGTACTTTATTGATAGCTGATGAAGGCGCAGTGCCACAGATTAGATTGCAAGAGTCACGTCAAAGAGTACAAAAGCGGATTGCCGCTCACCCTAACGAGCGACTGATTATTACTGGCTTTATCTGTGCAAATGACAATGGTGACACCTTGCTTCTGGGCCGTAACGGTTCAGATTTTAGTGCTACCTTGATCGCAAGCCTAGCCGATATCGAACGGGTAACTATTTGGACTGATGTTGAAGGTGTATTTAACGCCGACCCCAACAAAATCAATGACGCGAAACTATTGAGTAGCTTGTCGTTAGATGAAGCTAATCGCTTAGCCCATTTAGGCTCGCCAGTATTGCATAACCGCACTTTGCAGCCGCTATTTGATACCCAAGTTAGCCTAGCAGTACGCTCTAGTTATGCGTCTCATACAGACTTTACCTTGATTGCGCCTAAAAGCTCTTCAGCTAGTGCACCTGTAGTAACCAACCTTAATAGTGTGTATCTGTTTAATATCCAGTTGAATGGTGCTTTCTCTGAACTACTTAATCTATTGATTGATTCAGGGCTATATCCATTAGCTCACTGGTCGTTGGCACAGAAGCGCGTTGAATTAACCGTTACGCTTGAGAACCAGAAGCAAGTCCAAGCGCTGCTTGATGCCAATAGCGATGACTTGGGAATTACAGATGTTCAGGTAAGAGACGATCTGGGATTAGTTGCCTTAGTCAGTGCTGATGCAGACCTCTACCGCCGTGGTTTTGCCAGACTGTTAAGTCGTAATGCACGTCCATTGTTTAATGACGGTATGAGTTTAGTGACGTTGGTGCCACAGACGCAGGTGAACTTGCTCACTCAGAAGGTACATCGTCGCTGCGCAGGCCCGCGCAAACGTATTGGTGTACTGTTGTTAGGTGTAGGCAATATTGGTGAGGCGTGGATAGATCTGTTTGATGGCGCTAGAACTGCATTAAATAAAGAGCTTGAAGCAAGTGTTGATTTAGTGGGGCTGGTGAGTTCACGTAAAGCTTTGATCAGCGATAAGGGCATAGCCCTTGATAGCTGGAGAAGCGAATTTGAACAACAGGCAACGCCATGGCAGTACAGCCATCTTTTTGAAGAGTTGCAGGGACTTGAATGCGATGAGGTTGTAGCGCTTGATATCAGTGCGAGTGCTGATCTTACATTGCAATACCCTGAGTTTTTTGCCCGTGGTATTCATGTTGTAAGTGCTAACAAGCTTGCAGGCTCTGGCCCATTACCTTTTTATCGCGAGTTGAAGCTACAGTTGGGGAATCGCCGATTATTTTGGCGTTATAACGCCAGTTGTGGTGCCGGTCTGCCCGTGCAGCATGCGATTAATGATCTGCACAATAGTGGCGACAGCATTGAAGCGGTTGGTGGGATTTTTTCTGGCACTCTATGTTGGTTATTTGAAAACTACGATGCCGTTAAACCTTTCTCTGAGCTAGTCGTCGATGCGCGTGGACTTGGGATCACCGAACCCGATCCGCGAGATGACCTGTCTGGTCGCGACATGCAGCGCAAATTGCTTATTTTGGCTCGTGAAATTGGTTTAGAGATAGAGCTTGAAGATATAGAACTGAAATCTTTGGTACCTGCGCATCTTGCTGAGTTGCCGCTTGAGCAATTTTTATCGCGTATAAATGAGTTAGATGAAGACATGTTACAGCAATATCTTGCAGCAGTTGAGCAAGATAAAGTGCTGCGTTACGTCGCTGCATTAGACAGAGTCGATGGCAAGCTTAAGGCTGAAGTGAGCTTACAATGGGTTGATAATAGTCATCCATATGCTAATTTGACCCCTGGGGATAATGTATTTGTTATCCGCAGTAAATTCTATCAGGACAACCCGCTTATTATTCGTGGACCCGGTGCGGGTCGTCAGGTTACCGCTGCGGCAGTACAATCTGACCTGGCGCATATTTGCCGAGACTTACTGCAAGAGTAGCTACTTTAAGCAAGTTATCGTCAACTAATAGTAAGTGCATTTCAGTTTATGGAATGCACTTTTTTATTACCGGCTATACCTGTTTAGAGTTGTCAGCAGTAGAGCTCTAAAAGTCGATTATCTGACAATTGCATGAGACAAATATTTTAACTAGACAAAGCTATAGTTGCTCTCAGCATTTTATGAAATCTCTCCACTTATTAACGCTAACCTTATTTAGTTAAATTAGGTTGAGCCGCATTTACTCTGGCCCATAAGTTGAGTCGCCATTAAGTGTGATTAAAGTAACGCTGTGGTCCCAAAGGAATTGGTCTTATTTTGAGTTGTTCATTAGTTGAGTAGGGACTATTAAGCTGCTAGATTATTTGGGTATTCTTCAACATAAGACAAGTTTGATTATGGAAAATCACATAAAATACCTTGCTATATTGCTTATGGTTCTGGGCATGACGGCTTGTCAGGGCGTCCAGTTTCGCACCAATTTAACTCCTTCCTATGTTGTTGATGCTTACGAGGCAAGTAAAGTCGTAGAATACTCTGTTGAAGAGGTTTATAACCATGACTCACAGATGATTGGTGATGTTAATGCCTCATATTGCCAAACTATAAACACTCCTCCGCCTGTATATTCCAAAGTTGTAGATAACCTTAAATTCCAAGTTCAGCAAATTGGAGGCAATGGCATAGTGGTTATGGAGTGCACGAAAGAAGATCCTTTTGCTGCTTGCATTGCTAGACTGGAGTGTCGAGCTTTAGCTTATGAAGTTAAATTTTCTTGAGTTTTAGTTGTCGTTAGTTAAGCAAATATTTTCAAAAACGCTATTGTTAACATATCTATAGATGGAGGTGTGATAATGAAACGTGGATTCATAATGTCGGCTTTACTCATGTTGAGTAGTGCATCTTATGCTGCTATGCCGCCTCAGGCTGCGCTGTGTGGCAGTTGTCATGGTCCTCAAGGGCAAGGTGTTGAACCTTTAGGTCCTCGACTAGCAGGACTCCCATCCGACTATATCGTTAAGCAGATTAAACTATTCCAGTCAGGTAAAAGGCAAAATTCAACAATGCAGCCGATGGCGATGACCTTGCAAGGGGATGCTATTGTCGCGGTTGCGGAGTATTTCTCTGCCTTTGATGTACCTGTGGTTACGCCACATTTAAGAGGTGAGCAAGCAGTCTATACAGATCCAACTGAGCAGTTAGTTTATCAGGGCGATTGGCAACGGGTCATTCCTGCGTGTGTCACCTGCCATGGGCCTTCAGGGCATGGTGTTGGTGAGTTTCCAAGGCTTGCAGGCCAACAAGCGTCTTATATTAAGAGCCAGTTACTTGCTTGGCAGAAAGATACCCGAAGTGGCGATCAGGATGGCGTGATGGGCACCATTGCAGACAAGCTCACCAGTGCAGAAATTGATGCATTAGCCAAATATTTTTCAGAATTGAAATAAGGAGTTAACCATGAAATTACATCATTTAAGTTGGCTCGTTATCAGTCTGTCTTTCAATTTTGGATTGAGTGCTGTTATACAGGCAGAAGAGCTACCCGATAAACAAGCAGAGCTCGATGCTAAAGCTAAGCAGGAAGGACAATTATACCTAACACCTGCGCCATTTAGTACCATTCCTGAGGGCGCATTTGGCGATAAAGTTCGCCTTGGTTACCAGCTATTTGTTAACTCTCAGCAGATGAGAGATGCCTACGTAGGTAATAATCTTAATTGTTCTAATTGCCATATGGATGCGGGGCGCCGTGCTAATGCTGCACCATTATGGGCGGCCTATTTTGCTTACCCGGCGTACCGGAAAAAGAACGATAAAGTAAATAGTTTTGAAGAGCGGTTGCAGGGGTGTTTTACTTATTCAATGAATGGCAAACCGCCAGCCTCGGCCAGTAAAGAACTTATCGCTTTGTCGGCTTACTCATACTGGTTAGGAATGAGTGGTTTGATGCAGCAAGCTGGAATTGATAGCGCGGTGCCGGAATTATCTGATGGCGAACTGCTAAAGGGTGGCAAGCGCGACGAAATTCCTTTACCAGAATCAATTAAAAATGCCATGACGCTTGAGCAGCGTGCCTCTTTGCCGGGTAAAGGTTATCCGAAAATTGCCAAGCCTGCTCAAGCCTATTCCCCAGAGCGTGGCAAGAAGGTGTATGTGGCGCATTGTCAGTCTTGTCATGGTAATGATGGTCAAGGTTATGAAACATCGGGTGTTTACTCTCTGCCGCCTCTGTGGGGCCCTCAGAGCTTCAATTGGGGCGCGGGTATGCATAGAGTTAATACCGCAGCCTATTTTATCTATGAAAATATGCCATTTGGTAAAAGTTACCAGCTAAGTAACCAAGATGCATGGGATGTTGCTGCCTTCATTAATGCTCAAGAGCGGCCACAAGATCCTAGGTTTGAGGGTGATATTAAAGCACTGAAAGAGAAGTACCATAAGCACCAAGGCTATTACGGTAGCAGCGTAAATGGGCATAAAGAGCTAGGCAGTAAAGCTTACCCTATCAACCCTAAACGCAGTGACTAAGCCGTTTAATGTACTGTACAAAATCAACAGGGTTCGCTAGCGCGAGCCCTTTTTGTTACATTAAATTTGGTTCTGATATTTGGAGTAAAGCTATTGAAGCAAACACATACCGCCAGTTGTCATTGTGGCGCAGTGAAGTTGTCTCTAAACCTCCCACAAGGGGTGACAGACTTAAGGCGCTGTGACTGCTCTATGTGTCGCCGTCGAGGCACCATAGTGACTTCTGCTGAACTTGATGGGCTCAAGGTTGTTAGTGGTAATGACAAGCTATCGCTGTATCAATTTAATACCTTCACCGCTAAGCATTATTTTTGTAGTGTCTGTGGTATTTACACCCATCATCAACGTCGATCTAATCC
Organism: Shewanella sp. 10N.286.54.B9; assembly: GCF_041468565.1. Taxonomy (NCBI): domain Bacteria; kingdom Pseudomonadati; phylum Pseudomonadota; class Gammaproteobacteria; order Alteromonadales; family Shewanellaceae; genus Shewanella; species Shewanella sp. 10N.286.54.B9. Next base: position 10,237 of record NZ_JBFRIY010000057.1, on the reverse strand, counting down.
TAATCAATTTGGTGTGAACGTGGGATGCATTGATGGGGTTAATCCATATGAACTGACTAATATAGCCATGCCCGATGGCATTAATCATCCAGCGGATCGATAAAATAGCAGGTGAAATGAATGACTCTAGACGCTACTACCTGTCCACTATGCCAATCTAAAAATCGCTGCGCCGTGCAGCAAGGCGAGAGTATTGAGCAGTGCTGGTGCCTCTCGCAACCATTTCCCGCTAAGACTGTGCTAGATAGGGAAAAGCTAGCTAATAGCGTGTTAGAGACTAAATCTTGTTTATGTCAGGCGTGTATAAAAAAATTGAAGCTGCAAGAGGAGCGTCAGCTCTATAAACAAGTTGATTAGGCCTTCAGATAAAGTCCTAAGCCATGATATTGAGCTACAAAAAAAGGAACCATAAGGTTCCTTTTCATTTTATAAAACGCGAAGTGTTAACAACCTCGCGCTAAATATTACTCAGCGTCTTTTGCTGGACCTTTACGGTGCGGCTTTCTGTCACCAGAAGGACGGCGGTCACCAGAAGGTTTACGAGGACGACGTGGAGGACGGCTATCGCCACCTGAAGTGTTCTCGAATTTCTCACCCGCAGCTTCACGAATGTTCAATGGGCGGCCACATACACGTACTTTCTTAAGGTGCGCAAGTACATCTTTTGGCATGCCGTCTGGCAAGTCGATTGCAGTGACTTGATCAAATAACTGGATTTGACCTATGTAACGGCTGTCGATGTTTGCTTCGTTTGCAACAGCACCAACGATGTTACCAACGCCAACACCATTATCACGACCTACGTCGATGATGTAACGGCACATTTTAACATCTGGATTATCCTTCAGTGAGTCTGCTGAACCAATGCTTGATGGCGTTGGACGAGATTCACGACGAGGACGATCACCACGATCACGAGGTGCTCGGTCGTTACGGTCACGAGAGTTGCGGTCATCACGGCTATCGCGCTGACGTTCGTTCATTGACGGTAACTGTAATGGACGATCTTTCTGAACTTGCTGTAGTAAAGCTGCTGCAAGTACATCGGTATCAACTTCTAGTTCTTGGCAAAGTTTTGCAACAGCGCCTTTCATGAAGTCTAAAGAATCTTTAGCGATGACTTCGCCAATTTGCTCACCTAAACGAGACAGACGACGCTCGGTCACTGTTTCTGGGCTAGGGACATCCATTGGAGAGATGCGGCTCTTAGTTGCACGTTCGATAGTGCGTAGCATACGCATTTCTCTGTGTGTAACGAAAAGAATCGCCATACCTGTACGACCAGCACGGCCAGTACGGCCAATACGGTGAACATAAGCTTCAGTATCATATGGGATATCGTAGTTAACTACGTGTCCGATACGCTCAACGTCAAGACCACGAGCCGCAACATCAGTCGCGATGATGATGTCTAGCTTGCCGCGCTTAAGTTGGTCAACAGCACGTTCACGTGCTTGCTGGTTCATATCACCATGCAGTGGTGATGAAGCGTAGCCACGAGCTTCTAGCTTTTCAGCTAGCTCAACACAACTATTACGAGTACGAACGAAGATAATAATACCTTCAGTCTTCTCGACTTCTAGGACGCGAACTAACGCTTCTAGTTTGTTGTGCTGTGATACTTGTACAAAGCGCTGTTCAATCGTTTCAACAGTGGTGGTTGTTGCTGCGATTTTAACGTGTACAGGCTCAGATAAATATTTGTTAGCAACACGCTTAATTTGCTCAGGCATAGTCGCTGAGAACAACGCAAGTTGACGTTGCTTAGGTGTGTGCTCAAGGATCCATTCGATATCATCGATGAAGCCCATTTTTAGCATCTCATCAGCTTCATCAAGTACCATTGCTTTTAGTGACTCTAGTTTAAGAGTGCCACGACGCATATGGTCCATAACTCGGCCTGGAGTACCCACAATGATTTGTGGTCCGCGACGCAAAGCATTCAGTTGTTGATGCATGCTCTGTCCACCATAAATAGGTAGAACGTGGAGACCTTTCATGAATTTTGCGTAGCTGCCAAATGCTTCAGCAACCTGAACGGCAAGTTCACGTGTTGGGGCAAGTACTAAAATTTGTGGAGAATTAGTATTTGGATCAATGCTGTTTAGTAGAGGCAGTGCAAATGCACCTGTTTTACCTGTACCTGTTTGCGCTTGACCTAAAATATCTTTTCCAGCCATGAGAGGATCGATACTCGCAGCTTGGATTGGAGTTGGTTTTTCGTAACCGAGCTCATCAAGAGCACGCAACAAAGGCTCGGCAAGACCGAGTTCGCGGAAAGTTTTTTCACTGGATGACATGGGTTGTAGCCTTGTGGAATAGCAGAGTGCAATAAAGCACTTATGTTTATAGACAGAAAATCAACCCCGTGTCGACTTCCCGCACCGAAAACGTATCAGTAAGCCGACTATTATAGCAGGGTGTAATTGGTATTACCATTTAATGATGCTATTTTTATCTATAATCAAAGCAATTACTAGGCCAGTTAGCGGCTTACAGTAAAATAAAATTCAATAAAAGTGATGTTTACAGGCTGTTTTTTAGCAGAAAACTGTCGATAACCAACAGTTGGTAAGCAGATTCCGCTGTAGCGGCGACAAAGTTAATATCTATTTTATCTGCAGTATCACTAGGTTGATGGTAATCCTTATGGGTTGGTACGCCAAAGTAAAGCCAAGGGATCCCTACTTTGTGTATTGCGTAGTGATCTGATGCACGTAAAAGGTCAACACTAATGACACTACCATCGAATGATCTTGGTTGACTGGTTCTGACGCATAATTGGTTGGATTTGGTCATTATTTGCTGCATTTCATCGAATGAGTCAAATCGCCTTGCACCCTCGATATAGATAGCATTGCGACGATCGGGTCGGCCAATCATGTCTAAATTGATAGCCAGTTCAATCTGGGGTATTTGTGGTTGGCTGCTGATGTTATTTAATTCATCTGTAAGTGCATAGCCGCCATAAAGCCCTGGCTCTTCCGCATCGGTAGCAACAAAAAGTAAGTTTATGGGGCTGCCTTTTTTAGCGGCGTGCTGCGCAAGTTGCAGCAAGCCCGCCACTCCTGAGGCATTATCGTCGGCGCCAAAGTATATGCGTGAGCCTTTGTGGCCAAGATGGTCATAATGAGCGAGAACAACTCGCCATTTACTGGTTGGTGTAGTGGCGAGTAATACACCAGCAATATTAATCCCCACCCTGTCATTAAACGATTTAGTAAAGCTAAATGGATGTTGGAAATCACCTTGCCAAGGCTCAAGCCCGACTTGTTGAAACCGTTGAATGAGATAATCTCTTGTTAACGCAGCACCTTCAGAGCCCGTCTTTCGGCCTGCTAATTCAGTCGAAGCTAGTTTATGTATATCGCGACTAATCTGTGCTTGGTCAGCCCATAAAGTCTTGGGCTGCTTTTGGCATTGGGAGGTTGAACTGCAGGCATTCAGGCTTAGAGTGGTAATAATAACTAAGAGAATCGTTAATTTTTGCATTTAACTGTCCCTTTATATATGCAAAAAGCCATTACAACAGCTACTCAACCTACAGGTAATGACTTTAAATAGCGATACTCTTACTCACTTTGTTGATTTTCAGCCGATTTTTCAATATTCGACAACTTTAACTTGTACTCGTGTGTACCTGAAAAAAGCCGTTGTTTTGCGCCCACCATTACTTGGGATTGCGGCGCTAAGTTGCCGACATCTACTCGGGCTACTGAGCCATTGGGTAGGGATATCGTGCTGCTTTGTTGGTCGCTACTAATGACTCTGGCTTCAGTTGAAGCACATTGACCAAATAATGGATCGACTACAACCATAGCAAGTAGGCCTAGCGTTACCACTAGGCCTGAGGTTAATAAAATATTACTGCTTGTCATTAAACTTGATGATCTCTTACTTCGCTAAAAGTGGCTTTAAAAAGCGTGCTGTGTGTGATTCTGTATTCTCAGCGACAACTTCAGGAGTACCAGCTACCAAAATAGTCCCTCCGCCTGAACCACCTTCTGGCCCCAGATCGATAATCCAATCCGCGGTTTTTATCACATCTAAATTATGCTCAATCACCACTATGGTGTTGCCATGAGATTTAAGACGATGCAATACATCCAATAACAGTTGAATATCTGCAAAGTGCAGACCTGTTGTCGGCTCATCCAAGATATATAAGGTTTTGCCGGTATCTCTTTTAGACAGCTCTTTAGCCAGCTTGACTCGTTGCGCCTCACCACCAGAAAGTGTTGTTGCACTTTGGCCTAAACGAATATAGGACAAACCTACATCCATAAGTGTTTGCAGTTTACGAGCAACAGCTGGAATGGCATCAAAGAAAGGTCTCGCTTCTTCAACGGTCATTTGTAGCACTTCGTGAATATTCTTACCCTTGAAGCGAACATCTAAGGTTTCACGGTTATAACGTTGACCTTTACAGCTATCACAAGGCACATATACATCTGGTAAAAAGTGCATTTCGACTTTAATCAGTCCATCACCCTGGCAGGCTTCACAGCGTCCACCTTTAACGTTAAATGAGAATCGACCAGGCTGATAACCACGAGTACGAGATTCTTGAGTGGCCGCAAACAGTTCGCGAATAGGGGTGAAAATCCCCGTGTAAGTCGCGGGGTTCGAGCGTGGTGTACGGCCAATGGGGCTTTGATCAATATCGACCACTTTATCGCAATGATCCATCCCGACAATACTCTTGTACGGTGAGGGTTCATCAACGGTAGCGCCATTGAGCTCGATATGGGCAATCTTATAGAAGGTGTCATTGATTAGCGTTGACTTACCTGAGCCGGATACACCAGTAATACAGGTAAACAGTCCTACAGGGATCTGCAGATCAACATCTTTGAGGTTGTTACCTGTGGCACCAAATAACTCGATGAGCTTGTTAGGATCATATTGGGTTCGCTCGGTTGAAATGTGGATCTGTTTTTCACCGGATAAATACTGGCCAGTGATAGACTCTTTACACTCAAGCAGGTCTTTAAGGGTACCTTCGCCGATAACTTGTCCACCATGGACACCGGCGCCAGGGCCAATATCGATGACATGATCCGCCATACGGATAGCATCTTCATCATGCTCAACCACGATAACGGTATTACCGAGATCTCTCAGGTGAATAAGCGTTTGCAGAAGGCGCTCATTATCGCGCTGATGCAGGCCAATAGAAGGTTCATCGAGTACGTACATTACCCCAACGAGTCCTGCACCAATCTGGCTAGCAAGACGAATACGCTGCGCTTCACCGCCAGATAAAGTGTCGGCAGAGCGAGATAAACTAAGATAATTAAGGCCAACATTAACCAAGAAGCCTAAACGATCGCGCACTTCTTTAAGGATCTTGTCAGCTATTTGTGCACGTTGGCCTGTCAGCTCAAGCTGTTCAAAGTAATCCATGGCTTCGCCAATAGACCACTGTGTTAACACCGGTAGGTTCAACTCTTCAATGAACACATTACGTGCTTCTTCGCGCAAGCGGGAACCACCACAGCTTTTACATGATTGGGTATTGATAAACTTAGTTAACTCTTCGCGAACCGCATTCGATTCAGTTTCGCGATAGCGCCTGTCCATGTTATTCAAAATCCCCTCGAAAGGATGATTTCGAACCACGACATCGCCGCGATCATTAATATACTTGAAGGCGATGCTTTGGGTACCTGACCCGTAAAGCACGATGTTTCTGACATCGTCGGTTAGCTGTTCGAATGGTTTTTCGATATCAAACTTATAATGTTCAGCTAATGAGCTGAGCATTTGGAAGTAATAAAAATTGCGTCTGTCCCAGCCTCGAATTGCGCCGCCAGCGAGTGACAGTTCAGTATTGGTGATCACTCTTTCAGGATCGAAATACTGCTGCACACCTAAACCGTCACAGGTTTGACATGCCCCTGCCGGATTGTTGAATGAAAAAATGCGCGGCTCAAGTTCCGCCATAGAGTAGCCACAAACGGGACAGGCAAAGTTTGCAGAGAACACATGTTCTTCTGCTTTCTGATGGCCTTCGACAGGATCCATACTGGTGACTTTGGCTATTCCGCCTGATAGCTCAAGGGCGGTTTCAAATGATTCTGCTAAACGCTGCTTAATGTCATCGCGGACTTTAAAGCGATCGACGACCACTTCAATAGTGTGCTTAACATGTAAGTCGAGTTCTGGTGGATCGGTTAAATCACACACTTCGCCGTCTATACGAGCACGAATATAGCCTTGCGCCGATAGGCTCTCTAGTAGCTTTACGTGTTCGCCTTTACGTGCATTAACCACAGGGGCAAGCAGCATTTGGCGACTGCCTTCTGGCATTTCGCATACTTTGTCTACCATTTGGCTGACGGTTTGTGCAGCTAATGGCTCGCCGTGAGTTGGGCAGCGTGGCTCGCCAACTCGGGCGAACAGCAGTCTCAAATAGTCATAGATTTCGGTGATAGTCCCCACGGTCGAACGTGGGTTATGCGAGGTTGACTTCTGCTCGATAGATATAGCAGGGCTCAAGCCTTCGATGTGATCAACATCGGGCTTTTCCATCAAGCTTAAAAACTGACGAGCATAGGCTGAGAGTGACTCAACATAACGTCGCTGACCTTCTGCATACAAGGTATCGAATGCTAAAGATGATTTTCCAGAACCTGATAGCCCGGTAATAACAATAAGCTTGTCGCGAGGTATGGTTAGGTTGATGTTTTTAAGATTGTGGGTACGAGCGCCACGTACTTCAATATTTTCCATCTAGCGTTCAGATCTCAAAGCCGAAAAAAGTGGTTAAGTATCTCACAAATTTGCCTTAGGCAATAGACAAAGTCAGCTATCAATTGTAGGAGAAATATAGCGTATTGACAGGAAAAGTTAGCAAAACCAAGCATGCATGCGGGTTTGCTGCTAATGGTTAAAAGGGGGGTTGACTATACATCTTTTACTTTTCCTTTTGGGCTATTGAAAAACTTCGTGATAAACTGCGCCCCTTATTTAGAGTTCACTGATCAGGGCGGGGGCAATGGCCAATAACGGACTTTCGAAGACTGAGAAAAAAGTAGCGTTTTCTTTAGCCAGTGTATTTGGGTTGCGCATGATGGGTCTGTTTATGATCATGCCTGTCTTCGCACTTTATGGGCAGCACCTAGAAGGCTTTTCACCGTTATGGGTGGGTATTGCTATTGGTGCTTATGGCTTAACACAAGCTATTTTACAAATCCCTATGGGGATTTTATCTGATAAATACGGCCGCAAGCCTATTATTTTAATAGGTTTACTGATCTTTGCCCTCGGTAGTTTAGTGGCTGCCAACGCAGACACTATTTACGGTGTGGTAGCTGGCCGAGCCCTGCAGGGTATGGGGGCAATCGCTGCCGCTGTGCTGGCATTAGCTGCTGATTTAACTCGCGATGAACAGCGCACCAAGGTGATGGCTATTATCGGTATGTGTATTGGTTTTTCCTTTGCCTTATCATTACTTGTCGGCCCTATTGTTGCCCAGCACTTAGGCCTATCTGGTCTGTTCTTTATGACGGCCGGTCTGGCTGTTTTAGGCATGTTAATCGTGCAGTTATTAGTGCCTAATCCGATTTCACAAGCGCCGAAAGGCGATACGGTAGCGGCACCTGAAAAACTGCGTCGGATGTTGGTTGATCCGCAGTTATTTAGACTCGATGCCGGTATCTTTATTCTGCACTTAGTGCTGACTGCGGTGTTTGTGGCACTGCCTTTGGATCTCGTCGATGCTGGACTTGCCAAAGAGGAACATTGGATGCTGTATTTCCCAGCATTTATGGGGGCCTTTTTCTTAATGGTGCCGCTGATTATTATTGGGGTTAAACGCAATAATACGAAGGGGATGTTCCAAGTCGCTTTGTTAATTATGATGGTAGCCCTAGGCTCTATGGCGTTGTTCGCTAACAACCTGATGGTATTGAGCATTGCTGTAGTATTGTTCTTTACTGGCTTTAATTACCTTGAGGCCTCTTTACCGAGCCTGATTGCTAAATTCTGTCCTGTCGGAGATAAAGGTTCAGCAATGGGCGTGTACTCAACGAGTCAGTTTTTAGGTGCCTTTTGCGGTGGTTTGCTGGGTGGCGGTGCATATCAACTTGTTGGTGCAGAGGGCGTTTTCGCCGTTGCATTGGGCTTGATGGCCATTTGGTTCTTACTGACATTTGGAATGAAGAACCCAGTACTATTGAAGAGTTATACACTGGAAGCTGACGTGTCAGATAAGCAGTCTGCCAAAGCGATGGCGACAGAGCTATCAGCACTAGCCGGCGTGTCTGAGGCCATCGTGGTACTAGAAGAAAAAGTCGCTTATTTAAAAGTAGATGATGAGTTTGATTTAAAAGCTGCACGAGCGGTATTAGGCTCTATCACCTAACAAAGACTCGAAGTCGCCACTCAATTGAGAGAGCAATATTGCGTTATTTAACAGTAATATTGCTCTTAACGTTAGCTTTCTAAGCAGGCGTAAGCCCCTTGCTAGAAAGTGTACCTGACAGAAAACCTGCTGGAATCGAATACTGCATTACAGGTATATTCATCCGTATCGATATCTAAGCGAATAACCTGCCGTAAATGCCATGCCTGACTCGATATCTGCTTCTACCTGAACTGCCACTGTTAAAAAAGAGAAAGTCTAAGCTGGCGAACTTTTTTTCGGTAGTTGTTCCTGCAGCAATGCTGAGTTTCATTCTTGTCAATGATGCTAATGCAGCCCCTGTTTGTGGCAGTACTGATTTTGAATGTAAAGCGGCTTATGCCGCTGAGGTTGAACGCGAACTCGATGAGCGTTTAGCGCTTTATAATAAGCAGCAAAAACTGCAGCTTGAGAAAGAGCAGGTGCAGCGCGAATATACAAAACAGGTTCATAATCTTTGCTTTGAAGATCCGTTAACGCCAAAAGATGAAAAGGACTGCAAGCGTTGATAATGTTATTGCTGCAGACGAAATTAAAGCCTGAGTGCTACCATTTGGGCTTTCTGCTATCTAGTAGACACCAATGAGTCAAAATTGATAACTACGTAGTATCAAAAATATAGTAGAGCACCTGCTGCTTTACTCTTTATCCCTTACTCATTAGCTAATCTCCTATTTTACACGCTAATCTCTTTAAAAATCGTCAGTTAGCGCTGACTGAGATCATTAACTACCAGCATAGCTCTAGCGATTAATCTGGCTTATTTAAAAGTTGCTAAGCTTTTCGATTTGAGAGTAGCCTAAGCTGTGTTACGCTCTGTCGATTAGTAAAAATTTTAAAATTTAGCAGGAGATTTCAATGGCCAGTCGTGGTGTCAATAAAGTAATTTTGGTGGGTAACTTAGGACAAGATCCTGAGGTTCGTTACATGCCGAACGGCAATGCCGTAGCCAACATTACCGTGGCGACAAGTGAGTCTTGGAAAGATCAAAGTGGTCAGAAACAAGAGCGCACTGAATGGCACCGCGTAGTGATGTTTGGCAAGCTTGCTGAAATCACTGGTGAGTACCTGCGTAAAGGCTCTCAAGTTTACCTTGAAGGCAAACTGCAAACCCGTAAGTGGAAAGATCAAAGTGGTCAAGATCGTTACAGCACTGAAGTGGTTGTCGATCAAGGCGGTCAAATGCAGATGTTAGGTGGCCGTGGTCAAGGTCAAGGTGCTCCAGCTCAAGGTGGTTATCAGCAACCACAGCAGCAAGCGCCACAGCAAGGTGGTTATGCACCAAAGCCGCAGCAGTCAGCGCCACAGCAAGGGGGCTATGCTCCTAAGCCTCAGGCTGCTCCTGCACAAGGTGGCTACCAGCAGCCACAGCAGTCGGCGCCACAACAGGGCGGTTATCAGCAACCACAACAAGCGGCTCCAGCTCAAGGTGGATATGCACCTAAGCCACAGGCTGCACCACAACAGCGTCCAGCTCCTCAGCCACAACAGAATGTGACGCCAGATCTGGATGATGGTTGGGATGATGATATCCCGTTCTAGATTCTTGTTATTACAGTAATGTAAAACAATAAAAGCCGCTATTAGCGGCTTTTTTTTGCGTTAATTATTCGCTTACCTTAGTTGTAGCATCAAACTCATAGTCATTGAGTTTTGGATTGTGGCTGATATCAATTGCAGTAATCGGTTACCGGTTGCCTAGAGCTTACGCAGTTTAGGTTTTTTGCTCACATCTAGCACACTGATTTTATTGTCTGTGATTCAGAGTTTACTGAGCTTGGGGCTCTGGCTAACGTCTAGTTGAGATAGCTGGTTATACCAATCAGTATA
>NZ_JBFRIY010000056.1:42807-43038 GCF_041468565.1 Shewanella sp. 10N.286.54.B9 | reverse complement strand
GGCCTTCTGCTTAATCACATCCCGAGTTACCCCGTTATGCGCTATCGGTTTTCATCTGGTTCGCTCTTTTCAGTCGATGACGCTGAAAAGCCAAGGCACTTATAAACCAGAGCCTCACTGGTTAATGACCGATCGCGTGTTAAGTAGATCTCCCCAGATAAGAACATGAACTTTCTTTGCACTGCTGCATCATTTACGGTGGCCATTAGATCACGTGATTTCGTCGTCTTG
>NZ_JBFRIY010000056.1:0-42097 GCF_041468565.1 Shewanella sp. 10N.286.54.B9 | reverse complement strand
TGCCAACTCATCTCTAGCCTACGCCTCATATGATGTTCTTGTTCATCAGCTCGCACTCTTTACGGTTAGAAGGCTAGCGGCTTGACCACCAAGGACGGTGGAAATGCAGATATTGCAGGAGCAAAATATCTGCCCTCCAGACCAATCCTCGCGGATAAGCCCTTGCCATTCGCTAGTAGTTAACGTTTAATAACAGCATGTTAATAAACGGTGACCTTCCTACAGAGGACTTTCACCTCATTAGTTCATGCCCATGCTGGGCGTACACAAGTCATTAAAGCAGGACAAAAAACAGTTGGTTTTTGCTCGTGCCTCGCTTATTTTAACCAACTATTTTATTGCCTCTTAATGAGGCGTTAGCTACCCATGGAAGAGTATGTGCTTTTTAAAAATTCACAGTAAAAATCACACTTTCAAGAAGTTTTGTGAAACAACAAAAGTTCCTGTTTATAGTGTCTTTGATAAAGATGAATATAGAAACAAAAGTAAAACTAGGAAAAGCGATTCTTTTGTTGTTTCCTTTGACGTTTCTGATGCTGAATGGGACGATTTCCCTTCTCAAGTTAATGACGCTATAAAATTCTTAACTGCAAACTTTTCCGAATTGGATAAGCTAATTGGTGAAATCCCAGACGCTGATGGTTATTTGGATTTCCCTTTATATTCTAGGTTAAACGAGGAAGTGGTTAATCAAAATGATCACCTTCCCAAAGAACTAATTCGCCTAGCTGGAAAGTTAGGTTTAGGTATAGAAATGGCTATCTATTCTCAAGAGGCATTTGAGTAAAGGGTAGCTAACAAGTTACTCAAAAGGACGCAAAACGCTTGGCTTGTGCTCCTTCGTCGCTAATTTTAGCCAAGCATTTGTGCGCCCATTAGTAAGGCGTTATAACTCACTATGAAATTACACATAACTTTATTTATTTTAGCAACATTGGGATGTTCTTTTGGTTCATACTTTTTTGGATATAAAGTTGGTGCCGAAGACGGGGCTAAGCATACAGTTCAGACGTTTGCCAGTGACTCTATATCTCAAATGAACAAACACACACTAATTTTGGAAGCTTTTAAGCAGAATCGGTTGGACTTAGCTAGGGAAGGTGTTGAGTTACTTGTCAAAAATGATAATGAACACAGGAAAAACATTGAGTCAATCGTAGCTAAGGAGTCATTTGACTTTTGCAAGTTATAACAAGCTGCCAAATCAAGATTCACCAAGGCTGTCATGCCATTTTCTGTGCAAATCGCCCGCCAGTACTTGGTTCACTTATTAGCAGGGCGATATATTTTCGGAGTGACCATGAAGTATGTTCTTATCTTGCTAGGAGCGCTTACTGCCATTTTGCTTCATAGCTCACTGATGATATTGCAGGCACCATTTTGGATAGATGCGGCAAGTACATTTGAAAAAATCACTTAAATTCTGTAGATGAATTTCACAAATTGTTTTTCATTGTGTGGTTTACCACGCCGAAAGTTGCTCTTCTAGCAACAGTATGTGGTGTGATGTTGAGCTATACATCAAAGGTAAGGTTTTTTATGTACCCAGTGGTCATAACCACCATATTTACTTTTTATGTGCTTCCAAAGTTACCTATATTGTCCACTCTGTTCTCAAATGCACCAAGTGAGCTAGGACACTACTTGAGAAGTGTCGCCTTCGTTTATTCAAATGCTCACAGTAGTAACTAAACTCTTGCAATGTGCCTACAGGACCATGAAACAGTTGGCCAAATTCAGTGGCCATTAACCATGGCTGTCTCAATGTTTTTTGTTGCTAGCACGTGGCCTAAAAAGCTAGCTGTTAATCCGAAGGTGAACACAAAAAAGCTCCGTAAAAACGGAGCTTTATTTTTGAATATATGAAGGGATCAGTCTATTAGGTCCAGCAGCTCAAGTCTTTCTTTCGCTAGAATATATCTTGCGCGAACATCATCAATTTGCTGTTGAGTTAATGCCTTACCAAAGGTACGAAGACCTCCAGTAGCATCATTATGGTGAATACCAAAAGCAAACTTAAGGTATTCCATAAGCAACGGCTGTGCATCAAGATATGATATGGAATTCATAGCCTGAGAAATTTTATTTGCCTCAGCCCATTCGCCATTATTAACATACTCCTGCATAGTGACACTCGCTTTCGGGAATATACAACCTACACCTGTAATTCCACCGCATGCTCCAGCAAGTCCGGCATGTACAGTTACAGTGTCAACACCTGCTAAGATTTTTAACTCTTTGTTCTCTAACATCAGCGTTTCAATAGTAGAAACATCTGTAGTCGAAATTTTGAGAGCCGTTACTTCAGGTAGAGCAGAAAGTCTTCTAAGAATATCTGTTGAAAGTGCGTGATATCCGGCGGCATCAGGGTTGTTATAAGGCATAATGGTTACGCCAGCCTCTTTTGCTGCTATGGCAGAAAGCTCATAGTACGCATACATCTCTTCGTCAGAAGGAACGTCCTTAGTTTTTGGTGGCATCACCATTACGGTATCCACTCCAACCGTCGCTAGTTCTCTAACGATAACAGCAAGCTCTTCTTTAGTTTCTGCCGCTGCGCCACTGATCAACGGGACATTGTATTCTTTAGCAACTTCAGAAAGGGCTTTAAGTGCAGAAAGACGCTGCTCTGAGCTTAGGTAGCTATTCTCACCTAGCGTACCAGAGCCAACAAGTCCACCCATTCGGCTTCCGCCTTTACCTTGAACTTTTAAAATATCTGCAGCGTATTTTTTTGTTGTATCAAAGTCAATTTCAAGAGCACCGGATTCTGACTCTTTTAGCCATGTAAACACGGCCGGCATAACGGTGTATCGCCAATCTGAACTATTCGTTTCCATCATATTACCTTTTACTTAAAAATTATTTTGCATACATTATACATGACGTATTATACCAGTTAAATAACTTTGGGAAAAGCGGGAGATTTATTGGGTTGCGCCGCCAAAGACTAAAGTTAACGCTCTAAGCGGATTACACGGCAAACTTCAGTTGTTCTCTGAACTCAGAGGCCTACACATTAGCCTCCGATTATTAATCAACAAAGCGATTTCAGCTGTAAATTCACATTTAGCTGCTATGCTTTATCTCGATGGAATAGAGCGCTACTCTACATTGTTAGCTAAACATACAGGAGTTAATTTTATGCTGAATATTGAGATTGATGTACCAAACGCTATTGCCACACTTTCCCCAGATTCAAGCCTATCAGAAGCTGACTTTAAAAGGGTAACTGCAGTCATTGACCCCTTCATTGAGCAACACGGTAAGCTAAACGGGTTAATCATCTCTGTAGAGAGCTTTCCTGGTTGGGACTCTTTTGGCGGCCTTTTATCCCACTTAACTTTTGTAAAAAATCACCATAAAGAGATCAAAAATATCGCCCTAGTGACCGACTCTTCCCTTAGCTCATTTGCTGAAGATATCGCGAGTCATTTCATATCTGCAAAGGTAAAAGCTTTTAAGTGCCATGAGTTCGATTTAGCCAAAACTTGGATCGTTTCAAATAACGATGAGTAACGTATTGCTTTATCGCGTATACGAGTTAGATAAGCCTGTTGTCATTGAGAGCCTAAGAAAAGCTATCGCTGACGACTGACAATAATGGATCACAATGGGTAGGCGCCCTCTCCCTGCCCGTTTTTACTCAACGCCCCCATATTTCATAACAAATAATGACCGAAAAACATGCAGCTTCTCGGCAATTTTATAACCCGAATGTAGCCTAACTGAACAGCAGTTTACCGAAGCGCTCAAGTTAGGCTGTTGCGCTTTTTCCTGCTTAGCTTGCATGCTACACTCAGCCTCACTTTTATGAATTTATAATTGATATTATCCTATGAAACAGTTGCTCGACTTTTTGCCTCTGGTTATCTTTTTTGCCGTCTATAAATTTTTCGACATCTACATCGCCAGCGGCGCCTTAATTGCCGCCACCGCATTGCAGCTAATGATTAGCTACATGCTGTATAAAAAATTAGAAAAGATGCACCTCATTACCTTTGCAATGGTCACTGTATTTGGCTCATTAACCCTTATTTTGCATGATGATTCCTTTATCAAGTGGAAGGTCACTATCGTTTACGCCTTGTTTGCTATTGCATTAGCTGTCAGTCAGTTTATGAACAAGCCGATTTTAAAAAGCATGCTGGGCAAAGAGCTGGTTGTAGAGGACAAAATTTGGGCGCATGTCACTTGGTATTGGGTACTGTTTTTTGTCGTCTGTGGCTTAGTTAATATCTATGTAGCCTTTAGCCTGTCGCAAGAGACTTGGGTTAACTTTAAAGTATTTGGCCTAACCGCCCTAACCCTCATCAATACCGTGCTCACTGTATTTTATCTATTTAAAAACATGTCTGAAGAAGATAAGAAGGAACTCAAATAATGTGGTACATGATTTCGTCACAAGATATTGAAAATAGCTTAGAAAAACGCCTATCTGTTCGTGCAGATCACCTTGCTCGTCTACAGTTATTAGCCGATGAAGGCAAGTTGTTGATTGCTGGCCCACACCCAGCGATTGATAGCGAGAACCCAGGCGAAGCAGGCTTTACTGGCTCTTTGGTAGTTGCTGATTTCCCATCTCTTGAAGATGCGCAGCGCTGGGCTGATGCCGACCCTTATATTGCCGCTGGCGTTTACCAAAGTGTTATCGTAAAACCATACAAGTTAGTGTTGCCGTAAATAAAAGGACTCAATAGTGAAGATTGTTTCATTTAATATCAATGGATTACGTGCAAGATTGCATCAACTGCAAGCCTTAATCGATAGCCAACAGCCAGATGTGATTGGTTTACAGGAAACTAAAGTACACGATGAGGCTTTTCCGCTCGCCGATGTAGAAGCCATGGGCTATAAAGTGCATTACCACGGCGGTAAAGCGCATTATGGTGTGGCAATGCTGTCTAAAGCGGAACCATTAAAGGTTCAAAAGGGCTTTCCGACGGATGAAGAAGATGCTCAACGCCGGATGATTATGGGCACCTTTATGCAGGAAAATGGCCGTCCACTAACTGTGCTAAATGGCTACTTCCCTCAAGGTGACAATATAAGCCATGAAACAAAGTACCCGGCTAAGCGTAAGTTCTATAAAGACCTAATGGTTTATTTGAATGAACATCATAGCGCTGATGAAGATATTGCCATTATTGGTGATATCAATATCTCTCCAGTCGATTTAGACATTGGCATTGGTGAACCTAATGCTAAACGCTGGTTGAAAACGGGGAAATGTAGCTTTCAACCTGAAGAACGTGAATGGCTTAAAACACTGATGGATTGGGGCTTGATTGACACCTTCCGTCAGCTGCATCCAACTCGCAGTGAGCGCTATTCGTGGTTTGATTACCGCAGTAAGGGTTTTGTTGATAACCGTGGCCTACGTATTGATGTGGTTTTAGCAACCAAATCATTGGCTGAGCGTCTTGTCGAGTCAGATGTCGATTACGATCTACGTGGCATTGAAAAGCCATCAGATCATGCGCCGATTTGGAGCAGTTTCAGCTAGCTGAAATATGGTTTAAACTAACAATGCCAGCGTTACTGCTGGCATTTTTGTATCTGTTGTTAAGCCAACTAAAAATAGTAGCGGCTAGCCAGTTGCCACTGCTGCTCTAGCAACTCGGCACTCGCCCCCTGCGCCGCCCGTGCTGGACGATCTGAATCGATAAGGTTGTATTCCCCCTGCAAGAACCAGCCTTTCCGTAGCTGATAAGCATATGAAACGCTATAAGCTTGACCATTTTCACTGTTGTTATCATCAAGGGTACTATCGTTATCTTTTACTGCGAAATCTTCTAACCTCACAGTTAATCGATGGGCTTGCCAGCGCTTGCTAAACAGCAAATAAGCACTGTGGTAGTCATTATCAACCACAACCATGCCATATGGAGACCGCATCATGGTATCGCCCTGCAGGTATTGGCCGATAAAATCAATCCCGTTCGGTAAGCGCCACTTGGAGCCCACATAGGCAAAGCGGGTTAACCATGCATATTGCCCCTGCTTTACCACGCGGGTATCGGCATTATTGTTGTAGTAACCGGCGTTGACTTTTCCTTTGCCTCGCCACTGCCAATTGCCACTGATGTGATACCCTAGCCGGTTATCGAGTTCAATAAACGGATCAGACTCTGCAGCTTGTCCTGCTAACATACCGCCGTTGTTACGCGCAGGGATAGCGCTTAACGGGATCTGTTCTTGCCAGAGCGTCTGCCTAGAACTTAGCGTCCAGCCATGCCACGCTAGCATTGCTCCAGTGGTGTCGTTATTGATAAAAGTCTCAACATTGAAACCAAAGTCATGCTCTGATTGGGAGAATTTACCAAGGTGTTGCAAACCGATATTTGCGCCGATATGCCGAACCTCTTCGGCAAACCAACTATTGATAGATGAGTAACTCAAGGTATAGGGAGATGACCACGCCGTGGCGACGTTTTCCAGCGAAATGTGCGGGTAAATAATGCCCGTTTTTGCGGTCACTCTAAAGCCATTGTCCCAAGGTAAACTTTTATAACTGATGTACGCCTCAGTGATCCCTACATTGTTTTTCACCCCATCCCAATAGGCATTAGCAACAACATGTGCCCCGATGCCATTTTCCCAAGTGGCTCGATAACTTAATCCACCTTGAGCGAGTGAAAAATGAGCATCAGGATTAAACCTGAATTTTCCAAGGCCGCCGTCAACAAAGGAACGCAGCCCATCGGTATAAGTGGCGCGTACATCTACGACGCCTGATACCTTTTGCTCAACGGCGTAAACGTCTTGAGTTAAACATAAGCTTAATACTACGAGTATCCTTACTGTTGTATTCATCTGTTCTTCTTATTAGTGAGTTGGAAATTCAACAAGCCACTGGCTGAGTGCGTCAGCATCTATTGGCCGTGATAAATAATAACCTTGTGCCATTTCGCAACCTCGCTGTTTCAACCAAGATAAAGTCGCCTTATCCTCTATTCCTTCAGCGACAACCGTTAAGCCTAAGCTGTGGGCTAGCTGCAAAGTAGAATTGACGATGGTTCTATCATCACCATTGATCATCAGCTGCTGAATAAAAGAGCGATCTATTTTGAGTTCGTCGACCGGCAACTGTTTAAGCTGCGCAAGTGATGAATAGCCAGTGCCATAATCATCAATTGATAACTTAAGGCCGTATTGGCGCAATACACTTAACTGTTTGATGGCTGTTGCAGGATCGGCGACCACTGCATCTTCAGTGATCTCTAACGTCAACGCTTCAATAGGCATATTCTGGTCGGATATAATGTCTAGCACCCATTGGCAGAAAGTCTCATCTTTTAGGTTTTCAGCGGAAATATTTATCGCGATTGACAGTTCAATCCCTTGACGTTTCCAGCGATGATATTGCGCTATCGCTTCGACCATAACCCAGCGAGTTAAGGCATTCATTTGACCTGTTTTCTCCGCGATGGGAATAAATGTATCGGGCGGAATTAAACCTCTAACGGGATGCAACCAACGTACAAGGGCTTCAACGTGAGTGACTTTATCTAAAGCGAGATCGAGCTTAGGTTGGTAGAAAAGAACCAACTCATCATGCTCAATGGCCGATTTTAACTCATTGATCAGCTGTAAGCGCTCTAAGGTATTAATGTCAATTCGTGAGTCATAAACTTGGTCGTCAAGCTTGTGCTTTTTAGCATGATGTAATGCAGTATCTGCTTGTCTAAGTAGGGTGACTAAATCCGCTGGCGGGTAATAAAATGCGGTGCCAACGGTGACTTGCAGATGCAAGTTGATATCTTGATAAAGGTACTCTCGCTCAATATTGGTTTGTAGCTGCGCAAGGACGTCTTTAAGCGACTTGGCATCAAGATTTTTAAAAGCTAACACATATTCATCAGCCGATAAGCGACACACTAAATCGATACCAGTCATGGCAGTTAGTCGGCGCCCTACCTCTTTAATCACTTCATCACCAACGACATGGCCTAAGGTGACATTGACTTCGGTAATACGGCGAATATTTATCAGGCAGATAGCCACGTTCTGCTGCGACTCAAACCAGCCCGCGGTGACCCGCTCCAGTTCATTACGATTGGCAAGATTTGTTAAAGGGTCATGGTAGGCTTGAAAAGCAATTTTGCTTTCTCGACTCAGGATCGCTTGCTGCATCACGGTAAACTCTTCGGCGAGTTGCATCATCTCGACACTCGTGCCGACTGAGACTTTGCTATGATAATTACCTTTAGCAATATACCTCGCCTGCTCCACCAGTTTTTTTATCGGTTTAGTGACGCTGCCGGAGATCATAAAGGCCAGTAACATCGATAAAGGCAGCATCAATAGAATGAGTCCAAGCTGCCATAACCACTGTTTTTGAAAGGATTGTAAAAGATCAGACCTAGGTTGATACATGTAAGCATGTAGATGCTGCTCAGCCATGCTACCAAGGTATTGCTGCCACAACAGGTATTCAGTATTGTCTAAGTCGCTTTCGACAAACCGTAACACTGCAGCGCTATCTTTTGCTGCCATAGTCGACTCACCACTGACTAAGAATCGGCTTGGTGTACCTTCCTCAGTCAATAAGAAACCCGTATGGAGTCCAGTCAATTGCTGCAAGGTACCCGCAAGGGCTTCATCAATGACAAAACCAAAGCCGACCCAACCAATCACAGTGTTACCACCACTGGTTAGCGGTGCAAACTTAATTTGGTAAACTCTGTTATCTAACGCGTACAGCGAGTCTATTTGCTGAAAAGCACTGTCTAGCGCATAACGAAAGGTTTGGTTTTGCTCTGGACCTAAGCGCACCTTTTTCACACCCGCTTTGTTGTATTGGTTTATCAACTGTCCAATAACTTTGCCATCAGCCGAAACCGCTATGGCCAAGTCAGCGTTAATGCGTTTGCGGTGGTTATTGAGTGCGACTAGAAAACTACGACTATCGCCATCAATAAATATATCTTTTAAGCCAAAGTCTTTGGCCGCGGTTTCAGCGAAAGCTGATAAATAGTAGTTACGATTGTCGTATTCTGACTTAAAGACTAATTGCGCCACTTCTAGCTGGTTTGTAAGCTGCTGTGCGGCTAGACGTTGATTATTGTTGTAGGTGATCACAAACGAAATCATTTGCACCGCGAATAACAGCAACATAAAAAAAGCGAAAATACGGATCTGCAATCGATTCATTTGCCTAAAGAATCCGTTTTTCATTCGTAGCCTTCCAAAAACTCAAAGTCATCAAGGCTTTTTTGCTCCGGGATTTGCCCCATTTCAGCATTGAGCGTTGCAGTAAAAACTAACGGCTTATCATTTTTGTGGATCGTAAAGACTTGACGATGATTTGGACTATTGAGCTGCGGGTGCCACACAATCAGTTCGTACTCTCCAGCAGGAATACCATTAAGCTCTGTAGTGCCGTCTACGCCTGTTGCGGAGAAATATGGCGTATCGACCACCAAGATATGACCGCTCATCCAATCGTGGATATTACACCCCATCGAGATCTGGCCTATTTTGTCAAAAACCATGGTTTTAGTGGCATCATCTTGGCGTAGTTTAAACGAAAAGCGCTTGGGGCCAATTGCAGAATAAATATGGTGGGTTATATCATCATCGTTAACAAACTGTAGCTCGTGGCCTTTTTGAACCACGGTAATGTATGGGGTGAACTGTTTATCTTTTTGATGGACTTCAACTGGAATTGCCAATTCTTGTGCAGCTTTCTGTGTCTTATCAGCGCTACTGGCATCATCTATGCTTTTTGCTTGCAGATAAACAACCATGTTATCCATAGCGCGCGCGTTGGCATCGACTACCTTGATATGCACTTTTGTGCTTAACGCCACATCGGCAGGTTCTGCAGCAAATACCCGTGTTGAAGTTTGCATTAACAGCGCACCTAAAGAGCACAATGCAAACAGCGCTACTGCGAAAATTCTAGTGATGACATCCATATTGTTTCTATTCCATTTCAAGCGATAGTGATAAATAAGCTGATCTGGAAAAGAGAAAGGCAAAGCAACAAAAATATTACAAATTATTTTAGAAAAAGAATAGCTTGAACAAATTTCTACCACAAAAAAGCAGAGCCTTATACCAATCAGTATAAGAAGTTGATCTACTCAGAGCGGCTTTGATGCAGCGTTAATGAAATTGAACGTAGAATAACTATGTCCTTCATTCATTATAAACCACATGGCCTAGCATGTTCCTGACATGCTTAAGGCATTCCCTCCATCCTTGGAGGTCAGATGTGGTGAATGTCATTAATGCACGACTATATGGATATAGGAGGTACGAGACCAAGGATGGTCGAAGGTAGAATAATGCAGGAGCAATTATCGAGAGTAACGCAGGAGCAGTTACCGAGGAGCATTTAATGACCTTACCTCAAAGCCGCTAAACTCTCGCTGAGCGATCAAATCTTTATACTGATTGGTATAACTTTATGCTGAATTTTAGACATAAAAAAACCGAGGTCGTTAACTTAACTACCTCGGCTATTTGAACGCTTATCACTAATCTGCTTTTTTATACTCAGTGTAAGCTTCACCCGCTTTAAGCCACTCAGGTGCTGGTTTACCTTTTAAGTAGTGATCAAAATATTCCATCATACGAATACTGTAATCTAGCTTATTAGGGTACTTTTTAAGGTGATGAGGTTCATCCTGATATTGCAGGAACACCACATCTTTACCAGTACGGCGCATCGCCAAATACAGTTCAACCCCTTGCTCCCACGGCACTGCGTCATCTTTGTCACCAAACATGATCATCATTGGCGTGTTAATTCTTTCAACATAGAATACTGGCGAGTTCTCGATATATTTTTGCGGTGATTTGAATAAGCTTTCACCTATGCGGCTTTGACCAGTTTCATACTGAAACTGCCTTGCTAAACCACTGCCATGACGTATGCCACTGTATGCACTTGTCATATTAGACACTGGTGCACCTGTCACTGCGGCTTTAAATATATTGGTTTTAGTCACCGCAAAAGCAGTTTGGTAACCCGCCCATGAATGTCCTTGGATCCCAACGCCTTGTGGGTCGGCAATACCGATATCAATTAGATGTTGCACCCCAGAAGTTAACGCTTGAACAGAGCTATCTCCAGGGTAACCGACTTCAAAGCGGATATCTGGTAGAAAGACCGCGTAACCATTGTCAGCGAACCAAGCAAAGTTCGGACGATGATTAAGTTTCATTTGCGGGAACGAATGTAACCTGTCACTCATAAAGCGATAGTAATAAACGAGCACAGGGTAACGCTGACCCTCAACGTAGTTAGTCGGCTTAATCAGTACACCATCAAGCGGCTTACCATCGCCATTGGTCCATTGTACTAACTCAGACTTACCCCAGTTAAATGCCCGTCTTTGTTTATCAAAGTCTGTCTGACGGGTTGCGTTCTGTGGTGATAAATAGTCCGCGGTATACAGATCAGGGAAGAGATCATATTGCTCTTTAGAGAACACCACTGTTTCCGCGTCTTTACTGCGAGCTAGAAGCTTTAACTTGTAGTCACCGCCTACAAGTTTAGTCACGCCTGCAGTGCCTATTTGCGCTTGATAAAAACCATCACCTTTGGTGATATCGCTATAACCTTGGAGCAGCACCTGTTGGTTATTGCTCAATACACTCGGACTGTCTTTATCGTCAACCAGTCCAGTTACCCGATATTGCACTCCCTCTTTACGTCCCAGACCTGCGGTCAGGTTAAAGGTCTCATGAGAAAGTGTATTTAACTGCCAGATGTCGAACTTGTCGTAAATAAGCAGCCCAGAGTCATCAGCAAGCCACGGTCCGAAACCATAGCCTGGTGCATTCGATGGATAATCGTGGTCTTCGTCTGCAAAGGATACATCTAAGCTCTTAGTAACATTAATTTTCCTATCATTAGCTATTTCGTATAGGAATGCGTTTCCTTGCAGGTAATAAGCAACAAACTTTTCATTGGGCGAAAGAACAGGCTCTGAGGCACTACTCTGTTGACTCAACACCGGGATTTTACGCCCGGTATTGATGTCTACTAAATAAAAATCACGATAAAAACCAGCCCAAGTGATCATTTTTCTATAGGGCAGATCAGAACTAGCCAGCGCATATCGCTGTTGTTGCTGAATCTCGACATCAGGAACTTGTAAATCTGCAAGTTGCACCAGATTATTACCAGTAACATGCAGCACAGCTAGATAAGTACGTTTAAGCTCTTTCTTATACTGTTTGACTTCATGAGGCTTTATACGAGGATCTTCACCATGCCAAACACGCAGCGCTCGCTGACCGGTAATGATACTTTGATCATACAAGTCCGCTTCTTTTTCTACTTTTGCTAATTCGATTTGTTGGCTAACCTGCGGCACTCGTCCGAAAAACAAGCGTTGGCTATCATCAGAGAAGCGTAATGCAGCGTAACGATTTAACGTCCACTCTTTTGACGTTGGCGCTGAACTAATCTGACCGGACTCAATATTGTACAAAGATAATGAATATTCGCGTCCGAATGGTGCTTGTTTATCATCCCCGAAAGTAAACCCTAAGTACTTACCATCATCGCTTAATGCCAACGAGCCCAGCTGCTGCTGTTTTAAACTATGAACGATCTTAGCGCTATTGTTAGCTAAATTGACTAACCTAAGTTCATGTTTATCAGTCGCGACATTATTTATCGCAAGCGCAAAATGCTTACCAGTCTTGTCAAAATTAAATGCGGTAACATCTTTAAAGGTAACTGATTTCAATTCATTAAGTGCAACAAGCTCGACGGTTGAACCTTGGTCGTCATCATCAACTTTAATATCTTTTTTACTTGTTTCAGCGTTATCTTTAGCTTTAGCCTCTTTTTTCTTGTCTTCAGCTTCATACCAAATAGCAATATGTGAGCCGGTTTCGTTAAATTCAAACGACTTAACCCGCTCATAACGCAGCTCTTTGCCAGTGTTAGTATCGACTAACACCATACCTGACTTAAGCTTCTTCTTTTCTTTCTTTGACGCCATCTCAGTCGTCAACAAAGTCTGTTTGTCAACAAAGGCAACATATCGACCGTCATAGCTTACCTTCGGCTTACTGCCACCTTCCACACTAAACTCTTTTTTGGTCACTAGGTTTTTAACTAAACCGTGACTATCGCCCCTGTCCGGTGAAACCTCTACCGCCAGAGTTTTCCCAGTGTCCGAAATCACAGGTTTGCTGAGTGATTCGAATCGCATGATATCATCTGGGGTAATTGCGGATGTCGCCGCAAGGAGACTTGCGGGCAATAAGCTGGCTGTAAATAACAGCAATGATTTACTAGGTAATGACTTCAAGGTCTTCCTCATTATTATATAGTTATTAGACTAAAGTAGACTTTTTTAACCTTTAACGATCAATCATCGTCATAAGCACCAATTTTTGCAAGTTACCCTACAGAAAAAAACGTGAGATTGCTCACCTTTTCCTGTGAAAAGTGTTTAAAAGTGTTTAAAATACGTCGCACAAAACGAAAATAATACTAAGGGATGTTGCTACTCCTTTAATGGAAGCTGTTGCCCTTGAATAAATGCTGATATGACTCAAGTGTTTACATGTCAGGTATGGCATGAAACACAAATGACACCAGTATTTCTTCAAGTGCAGCATGATTAGCAACAAACCTTTAATCACTTGCTATGTCTTTAAGACATGGTTAGACAATTGCAGTAACGCCTCAGCGCGGTAGGATTATCCATGACAAAAAGAACTATAACCGTAATTCCTGGTGATGGAATTGGCCCAAGCATTATCGACTCAGCAATAAAAATTCTCGATAAAGCAGGTTGTGATTTTGAGTATGAATTTGCAGATGCAGGTCTCGTTGCACTCGAAAAGCACGGTGAATTATTACCTCAGCGCACACTAGATTTAATTGAAAAAAACCGTATTACCCTTAAAGGCCCACTAACCACGCCAGTTGGTGAAGGTTTTACCTCTATTAACGTGAGCCTACGTAAACAATTTAGCCTTTACGCTAACGTACGTCCTGTATTGTCTTTTAAAGGCACTCAAGCTCGTTACGACAATATCGATATCATCACAGTTCGTGAAAATACCGAAGGCATGTATTCAGGCCTAGGCCAAACGGTTTCTGACGACGGCGCAACTGCCGAAGCCACCAGTATTATTACTCGCCAAGGTGCCGAGCAGATTACCACTTTTGCTTATGAACTTGCCCGTAAAGAGGGTCGTAAAAAGGTTACTATCGTTCATAAAGCTAACATCATGAAGTCAACTTCAGGTCTGTTCTTAAAAGTCGCGCGCGAAGTCAGCCTGCGTTACCCAGACATCGAAACTGAAGAGATGATTGTAGATGCAACTTGCATGAAACTAGTCATGAGCCCAGAGATTTTTGACGTGATTGTTACCACCAACTTGTTTGGTGATATTTTGTCAGATCTTTGTGCTGGCCTTGTGGGCGGACTTGGTATGGCACCAGGTGCAAACATTGGTAGCGACGCTGCAATTTTCGAAGCAGTACATGGCAGTGCGCCTGATATTGCAGGCAAAAACCTTGCTAACCCAACATCAGTAGTTCTGGCGTCAATTCAAATGCTTGAATACCTAGGCATGAGCGACAAAGCAGAACTTATTCGTAGTGCAATCACTGCAGTGATTGAAGAAGGTGACCGTACAACTCGCGATCTAGGTGGTACTCATGGTACAACTGATTTCACACAAGCAGTTATCGACCGTCTTTCATAAATAAGTCGTCGTACACAAAATATTAAAAAGGCCCCGTATGCTATGCATGCGGGGCCTTTTTATTCTGCGACTTAGGCTTCTACCAAGGTTGAGAAGGCCTTAAGCACAAATGCACGGTCACTTCGTCGCGATCGTGATAAAGATGCTTTGCTGCTATGCTGAAATCATTCACATCGTTCTCTTTTAAGATCTCTTCCATCGTTGCCAGTATGGTCGACACCTCTTTATAGCGAGCCTTCATCGGCAGCTTCAAGTTAAAGATAGCTTCTTTAAACCAACCGTTAATCGCCCATGCTTCCACTAATTCAGCCACACGAGATGGCTTCTCAATCATGTCACACACTAACCATGTAATGTTCTTTCGTGGAGGTTCAAAGCGGAAACCATCGGCTTGATAATGTTTTACCTGACCCGTTTCCATTAACTTTTCATCCATAGGACCATTATCAACCGCAGCGACAAACATACCACGCCTTACCAATTGATATGTCCAACCGCCAGGACAAGCACCAAGATCCACCGCTCTCATACCACTACTAAGACGAGTCTCTTGCTCTTCTTTCGGTATAAAATGAATAAATGCCTCATCTAACTTCAGCGTTGAACGACTCGGTGCATCAGCGGAAATCTTGAGACGAGGGATCCCCATAAAATAGGGAGAGCTATTGCTGCTTAATGAGAAGCCAACGTAAGCTTGACCCGGTGCAACAAAACATACGTGAATTATCGGCCGCTTTGGATTCTCTTTCTCTAGTAAGTTACCCGACTTTCTCAACGCCTGTCTTAGCGGTACGGTAAACTTGCGGCAGAAATTAGACAGCTCTTTTGCTTCATTAGTATCAGGGGTTTCAACTCGTAATTCACCCGCCTTATGAATATCTGCCAAAGCCTCTACAATTGGAGAGATACGATCTTGTTCAGGTAATCCCTTTAATAGTGCTTTAGCGGCAAACATCTGCCTAGCGAAGATCAATGAATCAAGACTGATCTTCTTTGCTAAGACCTCAGCATCTCCCGCTTGGAAACACTGAAATATGACATATGCATCATTGGTGTTTGTCTTTACAAATCCACCAATGTCGAGCTCAGCGGCACGCACTTGGATCTCTGCCGCGCAATCTTTCTCATAGCCAGCACGGCAAAATAAAAATAGGTTTATCATTGAATTTCCTGAAGATAACAAATAAAAATAGCGACCAACAAAACTGCTGCCCGCTATTTTACACTTTTACAGCCCAGTAGGGTACTGCCAGTATATTGCTGTACTGTTTAATCGAGCTCTTTAACTCGGTTTCTCCACACTGCGACCGCAATAAACAACCAGCCGAGAAGAAAACATACACCGCCCAATGGCGTGACAGGGCCAGTCCATTTAGTACCAAGTAGAGCATATAAATAGAGAGAACCCGAAAACAGCACAATACCTAACATAAACAGATAGCCAGCCCAATCCAATAGGCGAGATTTAAGCCAATGACCAGCGAATGCAACCACAATCAATGCAAAGGTATGGTAGAACTGATATTCAACCCCAAGGTTAAAGATGGCGATCATCTCAGCAGAGGCAACATTCTTAAGCCCGTGTGCACCAAATGCCCCAAGGGCAACCGCCATAAAACCGCTTAACGCTGCCAACAATAAAAAACCACTACGCATTTCGCCTCCTGAACCTCACCAGCTTTACACTGTGAGTTAGATAAAGTTTACGCTAGCTCTACACTACGGCGCCTAAGCACTATGAGCCTATGAATGCCTGTATATGTGAAATAGCTTGCGCTAGATTAGTCTCAAACGTGGTACCTGACGACTTTCTTGGTTTAAAACTATGATCGCCATCGGTTAACCAGTGCAATTTCACTTTGTCCATTACCGACCATGTTTCAACTAAGCCTTTATGGCCAAATTTATCGCGCTCGCCTTGAATAACCATAAGCGGTGCTTTGCACTTCTCAATTGGTTCAAGCCGAGGCTCACCACCTTTTAGCGGGATAAAGGGATAACCGAGGCACACAACACCGTCAACTGACAAGCTTTCAGCCAGAATGGCAGACATACGCCCTCCCATCGACTTACCGACGAGGAATATTCTTTGTGGCCTAAAATGCTGCTTTAAGATGCTTAGTTGCAAGGCATAATCTGCTATCAATTTAGGTGCTCGGTCTGGCGGGCGTCGTTTACCATCGATAGCATTGGCGCGCATATAAGGAAAATTGAAACGCACAACTTGAACACCATCTTGCGCAAGGCCACTCGCTAACGAGGCCATAAACTCATGCTGCATATTTGCACCAGCGCCATGAGCCAGAATAATTAACGTATCGCAGTTTTGCTCACC
Organism: Shewanella sp. 10N.286.54.B9; assembly: GCF_041468565.1. Classification (NCBI taxonomy): domain Bacteria; kingdom Pseudomonadati; phylum Pseudomonadota; class Gammaproteobacteria; order Alteromonadales; family Shewanellaceae; genus Shewanella; species Shewanella sp. 10N.286.54.B9. The sequence goes on along the minus strand of NZ_JBFRIY010000056.1, from coordinate 25,068 downwards.
ATTAACAGCCAGAGGTGTTAAAAGGTATTCATTTGCATCATAGGCTAGCTCGTCTGCACTGAGCTGCTCCACAGCAGTTGAAATCGCACCATCGAGGTAAGCTTGCTTCAATTTATCCGGTAAGGAGTTCACTGCGAGTCTCCTCTTCAAACATATCAAGCATCCACTCTCTAAAGGCTGCAACCTTACCAATGTCAGCATGGTTTTGCTGACAAACTAAATAATATGCATTTTTACTGACTAGAACCTCAGGAAATGGGCATACCAAACGACCAGCTTTAATATCGGGCCTAGCGAGTACACTGTAGCCTAACGCCACACCTTGCCCGTGAGCAGCAGCTTGTAACACTAAAGAGGAGTGACTAAATATGGGACCTTGGTTCACATTAATATCCGTAATCCCACATTGTCTAAACCAAGCTTGCCAAGCTTGACGGCTAGAATCATGTAATAGAGTGTGATTTTTAAGATCGCTTGGTTTCTCTAATGGCTTAGGGCCACTTAACAACATCGGTGAACAAACTGGAATAAGCACTTCATTACGCAGTTTATCAGCTCGCATTCCACTCCAGTTCCCAAGGCCATAATAGATGGCAACATCGACGTCATCAGTCAACGAACCATCCTCATCATCTACTGCTTTAATTCGTACATCAATATCTGGATTTTTTTCACTAAACTTGGCGAGACGAGGTACTAACCACTGAATAGCAAAACTTGGTGAAGTCGCTACAGTTAAGGAACCAATGGCACTTCTTGCGAGCAATCTATCGGTCGCATCAGCGAGTTGTGTAAAGATATCTTTGATATCAAGAAAGTAACTTTGTCCCTCTTCTGTTAATAAAAGAGAGCGGTTTTTACGCCTGAATAACTTTAGCCCTAAATATTCTTCAAGCGCCTTAATTTGATGACTCACTGCCGCTTGAGTCACAAATAGTTCCTCCGCCGCCCGCGTAAAGCTCAAATGCCTTGCAGCAGCCTCAAATGCTTTCACGGCATTAAGGGGGGGTAGTCGTCTGGCCATAGTGATCGAGATCCCGTTTTTTAATTAGTTTTTCTAATGAGTATTGTTACATTTTATCGTTTGTAAAGGCCAGTATTTTTGGTTAAATTTTGCGCCAACAAAATGATACTAGTTGGACAGCCTCTACGACGTAATTGGGGAGTGTCTAACAACCCAAAATTTCAGCCTGGAGGCTATTGAACATGTTAAACCTTAAAACTGTATTTGTTATCGCACTTCTATCAGCTTCTACCACTGTTAGCGCAGATGAAATTGCTGTTGATACCACTGATCTTGAAGCAACACTAACTGCTAACTTAGCAGAAAGCATGGAGTTAATGCAGGTGCAATTAACTGAAGAGCTAAACACAGTGCTTGTTGCTGAAGAGCAGCAAGAAGACAAAGCGACTAAAACAGTTCAGCTTGCAGACTAATCACTTAACAAGTATTAATACAGTAGAGACGCTCTCAGGCACTTTAATCGACTGATAAAAGTTAAGCCATAGATGGGAAACCATCCCAGTCTCGTTATTAAAGCCACCTATGACGGGTGGCTTTTTCGTGTCTATTGAAAAATATTCCACTTTAACACCACAAAAAAAGCGACCTCCTGGTCGCTTTTTCATCAAAGTAAATAGCCGCTACTTTTTAAGGACGGTAAACCTTAACATTACTGTAACCCTGTTCCTGCAAATAAAGCGCCTGTAGCTTACTCATCACACCGCGGTCGCAATACAATAAGTAAGTCTTGTCTTTTTCTAAGTCTGCGAATTGAGTCGCCAACTTGTAAAAAGGAATCGTCTTGATTTCGATCCCTTCGATTGCTAGCGGATCTTTCTCTTCTTCTTCAGGCGCACGCACATCAATAATCACTTCATCAGCACTGATTGCAGCTACAGTTTCAGCTTCAGTAATTTTGGTGTCCATCTGAATGGCAATCTCTTTGATGTCAATAATGACAGCGTCTTGGATCACTCGATCAATCAAATCGTCAGAGAACTTAGCTTCTTCTGCTTCTACTTTTGCCAGTACCGCTTTCACTGTTGGTTTCTGTGAAATCACCCCACAGTATTCAGGAATAGACTTAGCAAAGTCTTCCGTGCCTATTTCGCGGCTTATATTGATAATATCTTGCTTATCCATCGCGATTAACGGCCGCAGTATAAGCTGCTCTGTACAACGATCGATAACATTTAGATTAGTCAAGGTTTGGCTAGAGACTTGCCCCATCGCTTCACCGGTGACTAATGCTTGAATCCCCATTTTGTCAGCAACACGTGCCGCAGCTCGCATCATCATACGCTTAAGTACAACGCCCATCTGGCCATTGTCGACTCGTTCTAAAATCTCCTGCACAACAGGATCAAACGGCACTGAGATAAACTTTACCTTATGCGACTCACCGTATTTCTGCCACAAATGGTAGGCAACCTGCTTAACGCCAATTTCGTGCTGGTCGCCACCTAAATTAAAGAAACAGTAGTGGGTACGCGAACCACGCTTGATAAACTGATAGCTTGAGACACCTGAGTCGAAACCGCCTGATATAAGTGACAACACATCTTCTTGGGTAGCCATAGGGAAACCACCAAGACCAGGAATACGTTTATCAACCAAATAAAGCTGTTCGTTATCTATCTCTAGATTTACCGTCATGTCAGGATTTTTAAGGCGTACGCCTGCAGCTTCAGTAAACTGGTTTAAACCGCCACCAACATAACGTTCAACTTCAATCGAGTTAAAGTCGTGTTTACCTGCTCGCTTAACCCGCACACAAAATGTCTTGCCTGCTAGCTGGTCTTTATACACGGCTAACGTTTGCTGATAGATATCATCAACAGACTCAAAAGTGCTGACATTCACTTGCAACACATGGGCAATACCTGGAATACAACTTAAGCGCTCGCCAAATGCTTCAATCAAATCAGGTCTATCATCTGGCACCATCACCATGATTTTGTCCCATTGACGTTGCACTTTTGCAGACTCATCGACTTTTTTAAGTACATTACGAATATTGGTTTCAAGCATTTTGGTAAAGCGCATTCTTACCGGCTTGCTTTTCATCATGATTTCAGGGAACAGTTTTACGATAAATTTCATTGGTCTTCCGCGGGGGCAAATTTAAACAGCAATGGGTGGATTATAACAATATCCCGACACGTTTGCGTATATCTGATCTGTCATTATCAGCGAATATTCGTCTTTGCAACCATGAAAGTGGCATATAAAGCAGAGGAAAACCTAAATGGAGTGCAAATAGCAACGGACGCTGCTATCTGCTCGAGAGGCTAGTTTAACTATTTTGAGACTTGGATCTCGTCAGACTCTTTGGCCTTGCCCTGTTCAATAGCGATTTCGACACGGCGATTGCGCGCTCTATTAGCTGGCGAGTTGTTCTCGACCAATGGCGCCGATGAAGCCATCCCCACGACCTTAAGCCGCTGCTGATCAAATCCTTTCACTCTGATCATTTCATGGGCGACCGCAACCGCACGTTTGCTCGAAAGATCCCAGTTCGAGCTATATAGTTCATTAGAGATATTCCAGTCATCGGTATGCCCAGAAACGGTAACAATACCTGGAACATCCTTTAAAAGTTCACCGACTCGTCTAACAATTGGCTTGAAACGTGGCTGTAGAAAACCTGAACCCGATGCAAAAGCACCTTTTTCACGAATACGAATAATGATCTGCTGCCCGAGAGATTCTATTTCAATCGCGCCATCAATAATCTCCTTATTGAGCTCCTGCGCCATTTTCTTAACTTGCTGATTAATTTGTTCCTGCGCAGCAGCTTCTGCTTTTGAGGCTTCACTTTTAGACTCAGAAGTTGACTTGGCTAATGCCTGTGCATCTTCTTGCTCTTGGGCTGTCGACGATGACTCGCCACCACGTTGCTCACCACGTTGCTGCTGCACGCCACCAGCACTGTCATCTTCACCCGCCTGAAACTCTAACATAGGCTCAGTCATTTCGTTGGTTTGCTGATTGATGATTTCAATCGGAGTAGACTCCGGCCTGCCAGGCCTAAATTCCAATGCTATGACCGAGGTTCCCTTAGGAATATCTTTCACTTCTACCTTATTTTGCACCCCAAATGCATACTTCATTGAGCCAGCAATCTGCTTAAACTTCATCACATCCATTTCTGAGAATGCGAGTAAAAGTACAAAAAAGCACATCAATAACGACATCAAATCAGCAAAAGTTGCCAACCACAAAGGAGCACCTGGTGGTGGGCAGTCACATTTGACTTTCTTAGCCATGGAGCTAAGCCCCGTCCAAGGTATCTATAGTGCGAGATTTTTCAGAAAGGTAATTTTTGAGGAAGCCCTCAATCACACGAGGATTCTGGCCATCTTGAATCGCCAATACCGCATCCATAATCAGGTTACGATTAAGCATCTCTTCGTTCATGCGCAGTGACAATTTATCCGCAATCGGCAGCGCAACCATGTTGGCTACAACGGCGCCGTATAGTGTCGTAAGCAGTGCAACCGCCATTGCAGGTCCGATCGATTTAGGGTCGTCCATATTCGATAGCATGCCAACCAAGCCGATCAGCGTACCAATCATGCCCATCGCTGGCGCTACATCGCCGATAGACTTAAAAATTCCAACGCCAGTTTTATGCCGCTCTTCAGTCAAAGCGATATCTTTTTCAAGCGCATCTCGCACCACATCCCCATCATGACCATCAACGAGCATGTCGACTGCTTTTTGCATAAAGCTGTTGCTAATTTCAGCCTCTTCCAACGCTAAAAAACCGCCTTTGCGAGCAGCGTCAGCCATGGTAATTGATTGTTCAATTAGATCTTCAGGTTTATCTATTTTAAAGATAAACGCTTTAGCAGCGATTTTGGCAGAACCTAGGAATTGTTTAAGGTTATATTTCATCATCACGACGAACAGTGAACCAATCATCACAATTAAGATTGAGGGCACATTAATGAAGATCCCGATCCCACCGCCACTTGCCATCGCCATAATAACGAAGCCAAAAGCACCAATCAGTCCTATTAGGGTTGCTAAATCCAAAATCGCTCCTCAAATACCAATATAATCACGCTGCTAATGCAATCGAATGCCCACAATAATAACTAAAAACGCTAGCGTCGATAAAATCCATAAGCGACAATATTACGCTTACAGCGTGACAGCAAGCACCACGTAAATAAACGGCTAAATAGCACGCACATTTTCAATGTTGCACCTAATATAACGACCAAAGTTAAGATCTCTTGAGTGATATTTCCCGCATTTGTTACGCTAAATCCGTTAAAATAGATCCCAAATGTATATTTCACGTATTCACTCAATAGGCTATTACCAAAAGCAGCTGATAGAATTGACTAACGAAATATGCTTTAAGTGGATGGTTTATGCGCGAAAACGTGCTTTTGTGCAAATAGTCAACGGCTTAATTTGACCCTTGTGGCTTGCTGATATACTTTGTGTATCGCTTAATTCTAGGAATGATCATCGTGGCAAAAAAACCAGAAAACCTCTCTTTTGAAGAATCGCTTTCCGAACTAGAAAAAATAGTCGCTGACCTAGAGCACGGTGATGTCTCCCTCGATGACGCGTTAAAGCAATTTGAGCGTGGGATTAAGCTTGTTCGTAATAGCCAAGGTAAATTAGAAAATGCACAGCAAAAAGTTGCTGTGCTCATGCAAGAAGAGGGTGTCGACTCTCTAAAGCCTTATGATATTGAGGGTGAGTAATTGTTAACAGAGTCACTAGGTACATACCAACAACGTATAAACCTTCAACTCGCTGCTCGTATTGATGCGCTTGACGATATCGATCCAAAGCTAAAAGCAGCAATGAAACATGGCGCCTTAATTGGCGGTAAGCGGATTCGTCCCTTTTTGGTGTATGCCATCGGCGAGATGTTAAACGTTAAACTCGAAACATTAGATTCTTGCGCCGCGGCAATAGAGTGTATTCATGCGTATTCACTTATCCATGACGATCTTCCCGCAATGGATGATGATGCCCTGCGCCGCGGTCAGCCGACTGTACACATCGCTTTTGATGAAGCCACTGCGATTCTAGCAGGTGATGCCTTGCAAGCTCTGGCATTTGAAATTATCAGTGAGCCGATAGACAGCATTACGCCATCACAGAATTTAGCCATGGTTAAAGCCTTAGCAAATGCCTCTGGTTACAGTGGTATGTGCGGCGGCCAAGCAATGGACTTAAGTGCTACAGATAAGCAGATAGAATTAGCAACCCTTATCCAGCTGCATAAACTAAAAACTGGCGCACTCATCCGCTGCGCAGTTGAGTTTGCCATTATTGCTGCAAAGATTAACGATGACGAACGACAAGCTTTACTCGACTTTGCTGATGCCATAGGGCTAGCATTTCAGGTACAAGACGACGTTTTAGACATTATCGCCAGTACCGAAGAGCTTGGAAAACCTCAAGGTTCTGACACAGATTCAAATAAAAGCACTTATCCGAAGTTGCTTGGTTTAGAAGGTGCTCAACAAACTGCTGCAAGTTTGGTTGAGGACGCACTATCAGCGCTGGCTAAATTACCATACAATAGCCAGTTAATTGCCGAATTCGCCCGTTATATCATTGAGCGAAGAGTATAAATAAGAGACAAAGAATCTCGATATGAGTTTTGATATTTCTCAATTTCCTGTGTTAGCACAGGCAAATACCCCAGATGAGCTGAGACAGCTCCCTCAAGCCGTTCTGCCACAATTGGCTGACGAACTTAGAGGTTTCCTTTTGAAGTCAGTGGGTAAATCAAGTGGCCATTTTGCATCAGGCCTTGGCACTGTCGAGCTGACAGTGGCGATCCACTATGTCTACAACACACCATTTGATCGACTCATTTGGGATGTTGGTCATCAAGCCTATCCACATAAGATCCTTACAGGTCGCCGCGATAGAATGCACACTATTCGCCAAAAAGGTGGGGTTCACCCTTTCCCATGGCGTGAAGAAAGTGAATACGACACCTTTAGTGTTGGCCACTCAGGAACTTCTGTGAGCGCTGCGCTGGCAATGGCGGTTGCCGCTGAAAAAGAGCAAGCCGGTCGTAAAGTCGTTTCCGTTATTGGCGACGGCGCGATGACTGGCGGCATGGTGTTTGAAGCCATGAATCACGCAGGCGATCTGCATAACGATATGCTGGTGATCCTCAACGACAATGAGATGTCTATTTCTGAGAACGTAGGCGCGCTCAACAACCACCTTGCTCAGCTTATGTCAGGACGTTTCTACACCACGATTCGTGAGAACAGTAAGAAAGTGCTTAAAGGTATGCCGGTTATCAAAGAGATGGCTAAGCGCACTGAAGAGCACCTTAAAGGCATGGTTGTGCCTGGTACTATGTTTGAAGAGCTTGGTTTTAACTATATTGGCCCTATCGATGGCCATGATGTAGATGCCTTGGTTGAGACCTTACGCAATATGCGTAACCTCAGCGGACCACAGATTTTACATATCATGACTAAAAAAGGTCGTGGTTATGAGCCTGCTGAAAAAGATCCTATCGGCTGGCATGCTGTGCCTAAGTTTGACCCGTCAACCTTTGAAAAACCGGCTAGCAAGCCAAGTGACCCAACCTTTTCACAGGTATTTGGTAAGTGGCTGTGTGATGTCGCCGAAAAAGATGAAAAGCTTCTGGCTATTACGCCTGCAATGCGCGAAGGCTCAGGCATGGTCGAGTTTTCACAGCGTTTTCCTAAGCAGTATTTTGATGCGGCCATTGCCGAGCAACACGCTGTCACCTTAGGGGCAGGTTTTGCCTGTGAAGGTTATACGCCTGTGGTTGCTATCTACTCGACCTTCCTCCAACGTGGTTATGATCAACTGATCCACGATGTAGCGTTGCAGAAACTACCAGTGGTGTTTGCTATCGATCGCGGTGGTATTGTTGGCGCAGATGGTCCAACTCACCAAGGGGCATTCGATTTAAGTTTCATGCGTACCGTGCCGAATATGGTGATCATGGCACCGTCTGATGAAAACGAGTGTCGTCAGATGCTTTATACCGGTTATTGCTACAAAGAGGGGCCAACAGCTGTACGCTACCCTCGTGGCAGTGCAACTGGCGCTAAACAAGTTGAAACCATGACGGCAATGCCAATTGGTAAAGGTTTAATAAAGCGCACAGGGCAAAAGGTTGCCATCCTAAACTTTGGTACCACGCTGGCAAATAGTTTAGTTGCCGCAGAAGCGCTTGATGCCACCGTTGCCGATATGCGCTTTGTAAAGCCACTTGATGTTGAGTTGGTTAAACAGCTAGCTAACAGTCATGACGTGCTAGTTACCGTTGAAGAGAACGCCATTATGGGCGGCGCAGGCTCAGGGGTACTTGAGCTACTGCAAACTTTGAAACTGCCAAAGCCAGTGCTGCAAATTGGCTTACCCGATGAGTTTATTAAGCACGGCGCACCTGATGAAATTATCAGTGAACTTGGGCTTGATGCTGCAGGTATCCAACAGCAGATTGAAGAGTATTTAGCTTAAACTCATTTAGTCAATATCAGATATAAAAAAGGACTGCATTCGCAGTCCTTTTTTATTTAAAGCGTGTCTAGCAGCTAAAAGTTAGCCTTGAGATACCATTACCATTGCAGGGCGCAATAGACGCTCGTTAAGAGTGTAACCTTTCTGCATAACCATCATCACGGTATTAGCAGGGAAATCAGCGCTAGGCTGCATGCCAATTGCTTGGTGAAGCTCAGGGTTAAACGTTTCGCCTTGCGGGTCAACTTGCGTTAGACCAAACTTTTCAACGGCACTAACAAAACTCTTAGCCGTTAACTCAACACCTTCATAAATCGCTTTAGTCGCTTCAGCTTCTGCATCGGTTCCCTGAAGCGCTCGCTCCATGTTATCCAGTACAGGTAGCAGTTCGTTGGCAAACTTCTCAAGCGCAAACTTACGCGCCTTCTCAACATCAATCGCGGCGCGGCGACGGATGTTGTCTACTTCAGCTGCCGCTCGGATCACTGAGTCTTTTTGTGAATCCACGGTTGACTGTGCTTCTTGCAAAGCTTTTTCTAGCTCTTCTACACGAAAGTTAGCTTGAGTTAGTTCGTCCATTAAAGAGGCTTCATCGCTACCTTCTGTCAGTAACTCGCCCTCTACAATTGATTCAACTTGCTCATCAATTTGGTTATCTTGTGCTTTATTTGTTTCGTTGCTCATTTCTGCTCCAGCTAAAAATGCTTTGTTTCTGCATGCTCTGGGCATATTATGGGGATCAATTTTGAGGTTTCAAGGCCTAAAGCCGGATCTGACACAAATATGAGCAATACCTTTCACACTATTGGACTTATTGGCAAACCTAACCATGAAGGAACCAATCTCACCCTAAAGAGATTGCATCATTGGTTAACCATGCAGGGCTACAGCGTCTTGGTTGAGGAGCGCGTTGCCGCCGATGTCGGCTCACATACTTATTCGGTCGACCTATTAGAGATTGGCGCGAAATGCGACTTAGCAATAGTTGTCGGCGGCGACGGAAATATGCTGGGTGCTGCACGCGTATTGGCTAGATTTGATATCGCCGTTATTGGGGTTAACCGTGGTAACTTGGGCTTTTTAACCGACCTGCCACCTGACTCCTTTGAAGAAGCTTTGTCAAAAGTACTTGAAGGTGAATTTGATACCGAGCACCGTTTCTTACTTGAAGCTGAAGTGCACCGTCATGGTGAGCTTAAATCGAGTAATACCGCAGTCAACGAAGCCGTACTTCACCCGGGTAAGATTGCCCATATGATTGAGTTTGAAGTCTATATAGATGATAAATTCATGTATAGCCAACGTGCCGATGGCATGATTGTGTCAACGCCTACGGGTTCTACCGCCTATTCACTATCCGCTGGCGGTGCAATTCTGACTCCCAATCTTGAAGCGATGATTTTGGTACCTATGTTCCCTCATACTCTTTCTTGTCGGCCTATCGTGGTCGATGCTTGCAGTATTATTAAACTGGTGGTGTCGCCACACAATGGTGACAACTTAGAGGTGAGCTGTGATGGCCACGTCAACTTGTCAGTGCTACCAGGTGATGAAATCATCGTAAAACGTAGCGCAGATACTCTCAGGCTTATTCATCCTAAAGGGCACAACTATTTCCACGTACTAAGAACGAAACTAGGCTGGGGAAGTAAACTGTTTTAAGTCGCGATGAAGAGTCAGTAATGATACTACTGACTCGCATATTTCAGAGGAGCAGACAACGTATCAAAACCACAACAATGCAATAACAATTACGATATTAAAGAGTGGTCGCAAAGATTAAAGACGTTATTTAGCACACTTATTGGTTAGATTATCACAGCCCCAAAGCTCTTTACTCTCGGCTACGCCATCTCAATGAGAATAACGATAAAATATAATGTCGTTATTTTTAAACAAGTTAATTAGATAATTCTGCTGATAAGTATTAACCCTAACCAAGAGTGTGACCCATATCACAATCTAGTTTTGTTGTTTCAACCAAAGCCAATAGCAAAACCCGAAAGTATTAGATCAAACATTACGGAAAATTTACATTTTTTAATTGTTTTATCTAAAAAACAATCAAAAAAACACCCTCAATAGTTTTTTGTATCACTCCCTATTGCTTTCACAGTAATATTCGCGTGATCCAGATCACATCTGAAAAACCTAGCGAACGCGGGTGCATCTCACTACTAGCATTCTCAACCACAATTAAGGTACAAACTGATCTAGATCATATTAGGGTTAGCCTAATTAACGTCTAGTACACACCTCAACCCGTCGATATCAATAATTAAACATAAGTCGGGTACTAACAATTGAAGTTCGCCACCCAATAATCAACGAGGCAAGCATGACCTTTATTCAACTTCTCGCAAGCTTAACGCCGATAATCAGTGTAATGCTGTTTTTGGTGCTTTTACGGATGCCAGCATCAAGAGCAATGCCCATATCCATGGTTTTTACAGGACTAGCCGCTGTCTTTGTTTGGCAAATGGATACCACTTTTCTGGCAGCGTCTGTAGTCGAAGGTCTACTATCAGCACTCACACCATTAACCATTATTTTTGGTGCCGTGTTCCTGCTTAATACGCTTAAATACTCCGGCGCTATGGATACCATTCGTGCAGGGTTTACCAACATTAGTGCCGATGCCCGGGTACAGGTGATTATTATCTGTTGGCTATTTGGCTCGTTCATTGAAGGTTCAGCAGGCTTTGGGACACCAGCTGCTATTGGTGCACCATTATTAGTGTTATTGGGCATTCCACCTATCGCTGCCGCTGTGGTTGCGCTTATCGCCGATTCCACTTCGGTGTCATTTGGTGCAATTGGCCTACCGGTTCTGTTCGGAATGGACCAAGGCCTTACCCAGGGCGGCGTCAACATGGCCGCCGAGCAAATTGCCCAGCATGGTGGCAGCTTTGCTGATTACGCCCAGTTTATTGCGATGCACATGATCACTATCGACTTGATCACCGGTACCCTTATTCCATTAACTATGGTTGCAATTCTGACAGGTTTCTTCGGCCGTAATAAGTCCTTCAAAGAGGGCTTAGCGATATGGAAGTTCGCTTTATTTGCCGGCCTTTCATTCACCATTCCAGCTTGGTTGATTAACTACTTTGCCGGCCCTGAGTTCCCATCAGTCATTGGCGCACTTGTCGGTATGGCAATTGTGATTCCTGTCGCTAAGAAGGGATACCTGCTACCCAAAGAACCTTGGAATGATTTTGCTGAAAACGATGGCCAAGAGCGTAAAGAAGTGGCGACCAAAACTCAATTATCCCAAGTTGCCGCATGGTCACCATACATCATCATGGCTGCACTACTGGTGCTATCTCGAACTGTAGAGCCGCTTAAAGCTTGGTTAACGAGCTTTAATATCAGCTGGACCGGTTTACTCGGTACGGAGCTCAAAGCCGGTTTTGCAACGCTTTACGCACCTGGTGCCTTCTTTGTGCTGGTATGTATCTTAGGTTTCTTTCTGTTTAGAATGAAATCACCAGCGATTAAAGAATCAATCTCTGTTTCTTGTAAATCTATGGTGCCAACTATTATTTCATTAGGTGCATCGGTACCTATGGTGAAAATCTTCCTTAACTCAGGTGAAAATGCTTCAGGGCTTGCTTCTATGCCAGTAGCACTGGCAGATACTTTAGCAGGCAGCATGGGCGCAGTTTGGGCTTGGGTGTCGCCTATTGTGGGGATCTTCGGCGCCTTCCTGTCAGGTTCAGCCACCTTCTCTAACATGATGTTCTCAGGGCTTCAATACAGTGTTGCCGATAATATTGGCGCTAACCATGCGTTAATTCTCGCCATGCAAGGCATTGGTGCTAACGCCGGCAACATGATGTGTGTGATGAATGTTGTCGCCGCTGCAACCGTTGTCGGTATGGCTGGACGCGAATCTGAAATTATCCGTAAAACCATGCCTGTTGCACTAGGCTATGCTTTAGTAGCAGGTACGATTGCCGCGCTATGGGGCGGCTTCTAGTTCAAAGCTATAAAACTAATAACAATAATAATTGAGAGAGCCGCAAAGAGCGGTTCTCACCCACGATTATAAAAGTGTGTAGAGATAGAATCGATGTCAATTAATTATGAAGCTGTATTAAGAGATCTACGTAAGCAAGTTGGTGAAGACGCCGCCACCAACGATCCAGTACGCCGCTTTGCTTGGTCGACTGATGCCAGCTACTTCAGAATCGTACCAGAAATTGTTGTCCATGCTGACAGCTTAGAGCAAGCCAAACGAACACTCGCTATTGCTCGCACTTATGGTGCACCAGTCACCTTCAGAGCCGCAGGTACCAGCCTTTCAGGTCAAGCCATTGGCGAAGGTATCTTACTTATTTTAGGTCACGATGGCTTTAGAACATTGTTAGTAAGCGATGATGCCAACCAAATCACTTTAGGCACTGCCGTTATTGGCGCAGATGCTAACACCGCGCTAAAACCATTAAACAAAAAGATTGGCCCAGATCCAGCAACACTCGCATCGGCTAAAATTGGTGGCATTGTGTCAAACAATGCTTCTGGCATGTGTTGTGGTACTGCGCAAAACAGCTATCAGACTATCGCATCAGCCAAGTTACTTTTTGCAGATGGCAGCGAACTTGATACTGGCTGCGACGCCTCAAAAGCAGCCTTCACTAAGTCACATCCAGAGCTGATAAAGTCACTGCTCGATTTAGCAGAGATGACGCTAAGCAATCAAACGCTGGCAGACAGAATTCGTAAAAAATTCTCTATTAAGAACACCACAGGTTATAGCCTTAACGCACTCGTGGATTTTAGCGATCCATTTGAGCTTATCAACCATCTTATTGTGGGCGCTGAAGGTACCTTAGCCTTTGTCGAAGAGGTGACCTACAACACCGTTGATGAAGCACGTTTTAAAGCCTCGGCGATGGCAGTATTTTTCAATATGGAAGATGCCGCAATGGCGATTCCACCATTAGTCGGTGATAGCGTTGCCGCAGCCGAACTGCTTGACTGGGCATCGATAAAGTCTGTTACAGGTAAAGAAGGTATGCCGCTTTGGCTGTCTGAGCTACCTGAAGGCGCATCAATTCTACTTATTGAATCCCGTGCTAACGATAAAGAGACGCTTGAAAGCTACACCCAAGATGTTATTACCAAACTGGCGCATATTGATACAGAGCGCCCTATTACCTTTAGTGACGACCCAGCAGTATTTGGTCAATACTGGGCGATGCGCTCAGGACTGTTCCCTATTATTGGCGGCGAGCGACCAAAAGGGACTTCTGTCATTATTGAAGATGTCGCCTTTGAGCTAGAGCACCTTGCTGCTGCAGCTAATGATTTAACTGAACTATTCCATAAGCATAATTACCCAGAGGGCGTTATCTATGGTCATGCATTAGCTGGAAATTTCCACTTCATCATTACGCCAACTTTCAACTCTCAGGCTGATATTGAACGTTTCCACGCGTTTATGCAGGATGTTGCCGAGATGGTGATCAACAAATATGACGGCTCGATGAAAGCCGAGCACGGCACAGGCCGTGCTGTCGCTCCATTTGTAGAGATGGAATGGGGTAGCGATGCATATACCTTAATGAAACGGATTAAACAGATCTTTGACCCACAAGGCCTATTAAATCCAGGTGTTATTCTTAACGACGATAGCCAAATTCACGTTAAGAATATTAAACCCTGCCCTGTGGTAGATGATCTCGTCGACAAGTGTATTGAGTGTGGTTTCTGCGAAAAGACCTGTCCAACCTCAGCACTTAATATGTCACCGCGACAACGTATCGCCACTTTGCGTGAAATTGAGCGTCTTGAGCAATCGGGTGATAAGCAAGCCGCCAGCGAGATGCGCGCTGCCGCTAAATACGATGTGGTTGATACCTGCACTGCTTGTCAGCTTTGTACAATTGCCTGCCCTGTCGATAACAGCATGGGTCAGCTAGTACGTAAACTGAGAACGCCTTACATCAGTACTACAGAGCAAAAAGTACTCGATTTCCAAGCTAAGCATTTTGGCGCGGTCAATCAAGTGATCAGCACAGGTTTTAATGTGTTAGGCAGCATCCATAAAATCACTGGTAGCGCTGTTACTGGTGCGATAATGAAAGCCGGTCGTGTAGTGACTAAAGAGGTTCCCTACTGGAATCCTGACTTCCCTAAAGGCGGTAAGCTACCAAAACTTGCCGCGCCAATTCCAGGGCAAGAAACCGTGGTTTACTTCCCCGCTTGCGGTGGTCGTACATTTGGTCCAACACCGAAAGACCCTGACAATAGAACCTTGCCAGAAGTGGTTGTGACTCTGCTAGAGCGCTCCGGTTACAACGTTATCACTCCAGAGAAAACCCGAGATCTATGCTGTGGTCAAATGTGGGAGTCAAAGGGTGATTTTAAAAATGCGGACGCAAAACGCAAAGAGCTAATTGAAGCAGTAGCCGCTATGACTCAAGGCGGCAAATTACCAGTCATTATCGATGCGCTATCTTGTACTTACCGCACACTGGCTGGAGACGATTCATTAACCGACAAGGTTGAGATTGTTGATATGGTCGACTTTATCCATGACAAATTACTGGATAAATTAACCATAACCGCCAAGAAACCTGCGGTAGCGCTGCACCTAGGCTGTAGTGCACGTAAGATGAAGATTGAGCCAAAAATGGAAGCGATCGTTGATGCTTGTAGTACACAAACCATTCGACCTGCAGGTATAGATTGCTGCGGTTATGCCGGTGAGAAAGGACTTTATAAGCCTGAAATCAATGCCAGCGCGCTGCGAAACATCAAAAAGCTCATCCCTGTTGATGTCAAAGAGGGCTATTACGCTAACCGTATGTGTGAAGTGGGCTTAACTCAACACAGCGGCGTGTCATACCGACACTTAGCTTACTTGCTAGAAGAGTGTACTCGATAGTTGCAGCATTAATTGGCCTGCATAGGTTTTCCTGTTAGAGACAACAGAACGTACTTTAGTTTAGCAAGTCTGAGATGAAGAATTAGAGGCTACATTAGCCTCTAATTCTTTTTGCTTTTCATTAACATATCTAGTTTCCCGCCTTAGTCACTTTTAAAAAGTATCAACTCAAACTTTAGAGTATTAACTCAATATAACCATACTAAACAGTTACCTAGCTTATTTTCATTTTTGCAAAAGTCTTGTGTTTTATTTACTAAATTAGCACTACTTTTTATAAGGTTATGCGCCTATATTAATCGGGTGAGGAAATCTAAAGCGAATATCGAGCTAAATTAAAGTCCGCTTGTTGCAGACTTTTTGCGGCTCTTAAATCGCATAATAATGTCTGCAAATAGAAGAGAAAGCACAATGAAGATAGCACTTTTCATTCCGTGTCTAGTGAACCAAATGGTTCCCGAAGTTGGGATCGCGACACTTGAACTACTAGAAAAACTCGGTCATCAAGTCATACTGCCCGCAGGCCAAACCTGCTGCGGCCAACCAATGACAAACTCAGGCTGTTTTAACGAAGCCAAAAAAACCACATTAAAACTGCTCAACGCCTTCAAAGGTGTAGAGTGTGATGCCATCGTATGCCCAGCCGCTTCTTGCTTAGTGGCGGCGAAAGAGAACTTTCACGAATTCGATGACAGCCCTGAAGCACAAGCCGTTATCGCAAAGCTTTATGAGTTAACTGAGTTTTTGCACGATGTCGCGCCGATCCCTGCATTTAGCAAACCCTTCCCCCACAAGATTAGCCTACAGATGAGCTGTCATGGTATTCGCATGCTTGACTTGGCCACACCGAGTGAGCAGATGGGGCCGCGCATGAACAAGTTCGAAGCGGTGCTTGCTGCAATCCCTGAAATAGACATTGTTTACCCCGATAGACGTGACGAATGCTGCGGTTTTGGTGGAACATTTGCGGTTGATGAGGGCGCTGTTTCTGCCAAAATGGGCAAAGATAAAGCCCAAGCTCACGCGGCAACGGGCGCTAAATACGCCGTTGGCTTCGACCCTTCTTGCCTACTGCATATTGACGGCATGGTAAGACGTCAGAAATTACCGATTGAGACGCGCCACATCGCTCAAATCATTAACGCAGCGCTATAGGAGCAGACATGTCGACTTCAAAATCAAACGTCCATGCCCATAAAGCAGAGATTTTCTGTAAAGATGAGTCTCGGGTAGACTGGCACTCAAAAGCCCTTTGGACGCTGCGAGAAAAACGCGATAGAGCCGCTGGTAGCTTGCCTGAATGGGAGCTGTTACGCCAAATTGGTTCTGAGATGAAGCTGCACACGCTAACACATTTAGCCCAATATTTAGAAGAATTTGAGCAAAACTGTACTGCCAATAATATTAAAGTACATTGGGCAAAAGATGGTGCTGAGCACAACAAAATCGTCCACCAAATATTAGCTAAGCACCAAGTCAAAAAAGTGGTTAAGTCTAAATCGATGCTCACCGAAGAGTGCCACATGAATCCCTATTTGGAAGACCGTGGTATTGAGGTTATCGACACTGATTTAGGTGAACGCATTATTCAGCTTGCTGAAATGCCACCATCACATATCGTGGTGCCCGCTATCCATATGAAGAAAGAGGAAGTGGGCGATCTTTTCCATGAAAAATTGGGCACGAATGCTGGCGCTTCCGATCCTCTTTATCTGACCCGTGCAGCACGTAGCCATCTGCGTGAGCAGTTTTTATCAGCCGATGCGGCAATGACTGGCGTTAACATGGCAGTCGCAGATACTGGCGCAGTGGTTGTTTGTACCAATGAAGGTAATGCCGATATGGGCGCTAACTTACCTAAATTACAACTGCACTCTATGGGTATCGATAAAGTCGTACCTGATCTTGATAGCGCTGCAGTGCTGCTACGAACACTAGCAAGAAATGCCACAGGTCAACCGATCACCACTTATAGCTCTTTCTACCGCGGTCCACAGGAAGGCGGAGAGATGCACGTCATTATCGTCGATAATGGCCGCACGGATATGCTTAAGGATAAGATTTTAGCTGAATCGCTGAAGTGTATTCGCTGCGGTGGCTGTCTAAATACCTGCCCGGTTTACCGTCGTTCTGGTGGTTACAGCTATAACTACACCATTCCCGGTCCGATTGGTATCGCTGTTGGTGCGCAAAATGATGATACCAACTCTATACCTTGGGCGTGTACATTATGTGGCAGTTGCACCTATGTATGTCCAACCAAAGTACCGCTGGACAAGATCATTCACCACCATAGACGGCTTAAAGCAGAAGCTGGAAAGCTGCCTTATGGAAAGTCGAGTTACATGCCATTAGTGGGTAAGTTTATGGCCAGTGAAACCGCACTTAACTGCTCGATGGGCATCGCCCGCACGGCACTTAAGATACTTCCTGGCAGTGTGCTTAAGCCATTCTCAGGAGCATGGGGAAAATATCGCGAATTGCCAGTGGCACCAAACTCAAGCTTTGAAGCTTGGTTTAAGAAAAACAGAGGTTAACAACATGTCGAGCAAACAGGAAATTTTCAATGCACTTAAAAGTGCCGCGATTACCCCGCAAGCAATGCCATGTATTGATGTCGCACCGCGTATCGATGACTTAGTCGGTCAATTTGAAACAAGCTTAAATACTGTTGCTGGAACTCTACACCGTGACGGCGGCTTAGCAGCACTGCAAACAACGGTGGATGAGCATATAGCAAAAGGGTTGCAGATCATCTCTTTGGTTGACGGCATTAATGGCAACCGTACTGTGAGCGACACAGCACATGAGCTTCGAGATATCGACTATGCGGTAATTCCAGGTGATTTAGGCGTTGCTGAAAATGGTGCTATCTGGGTTAATAATAAAAGTCTTGGCCATAGAGTTACGCCTTTTATCTGTGAGAACCTATTGTTGGTGATTGAAGCTAAAAGCATTGTAGCCAATATGCATCAAGCGGCAAAGCTGATGACTTTAGCACCTGGTGAATTTGGTACTTATATCGCAGGCCCTTCTAAAACCGCTGATATTGAGCAGGCTTTAGTCGTTGGTGCCCATGGTGCCTGTAGTTTGAATGTCTATCTGACTTAATCTGTACTTTAAACTAGTTGCCACTAATAAAATGAGGTGCTCATATCGAGTCACCTCATTTTTATAACGGCCAAGCAATAGCGATTGCAGCAAGCAACTCTAATACTTAGACAAAGTATAATCTAAACGTACTGTTGATTTTGCTTCAGTCGCTTTTCCATCCACAAACTTAGGGGCATAGCGCCAAGATTTTATTGCCTTCAAAGATTCCTTTTCAAATCTAGAACCCCCATCAGATTCTATGATTACAGGCTCAACAACAAAGCCCATTTCATCGACGGTAAAATCAATAATTGTCCAACCTTCTCTACCTGCTCTAGCTGCAGAAATGGGATACATCGGCTCTTTGCGAAACAAAGGTGATTGTTCTTGCTCAGGGCTCCATGGCTGCATACTACCAATAGCGATGCAATGCTGAGTAGATTTATCGCTCTCACCTTGTCGCTCATAAAGCTCCACCAATTTCGCGTGCGCTGCCAGTTCATAAGGGTGATCAAACTCCAGCGCTTCAAATTGCTCAATCACATACAACAATGCAGTTTCTGCTTTATCGTAATGTTTCTCGGCATATTCAATTGAACCGACTGTATAAGCCGCTAATACTCGCTTCATTGAATTTTCCGGCAGTAGCTGCTGATAAGTTTGATAAGCATCAAGCATATAATCACGTACTTTGCGGGTGTAATACTGACTATTAGAGAGCATTTCAAAATAGGCTTTTTGCGTATCGGCCAGCAGCATTGGATTTTCAGAGTCTGCTGCAATGTCTAATGCGTCATTCAAGTATTCTCGGGCTTCTTTTTTACTACTGGAATCTGCCAAGCCCATTAATGGATCGATTAACTCAACCGCGTCAGCACCATACTCTTTTTTATAGTTATCCAGTGCGACTTTATACAGTGCAAACGCTTGCTCTTTTAGGGCATCTGCTTTCGCTTTATTTTCTTCTGTATAGGGATTAGCCGGCATATTTTGAATTGATGCATCGCCAGCATTAAGGGCTAACATGGCAAGATCTAAGCTGTCACCAGCAAACTTTTGGGTGCCAAGCTTATACGCTTGCAGAGCATAATTCTCAATATCGGTATTGTTTTTTGCCACTACAGCCGCTTTGTAAGCCTTATAGGCATCACTAAACTCAGAGGCTGATAATGAGCTTACCATCAACATTGAGGTGGACAGTGCTGCCACTAAGATAGTTTTGGGGAATAACTTCATGTTTAACATCCTGTTTTATAACTCATATTGAAAACTTAAGCCCTGCATACAGGCCTACAATTTCGCAATAACAACGATTCCTTGTGACACTTTACTTCTTTATAAATTACTAATGCAACTCATACTTATGAATGGCTGAATGAACTTCTGTTCATGTTCAGAGATGTCCCGATAGCCCCAGTCTTTTACTCGTAGCAATTAACGCTGATTCAAGCTGTTCACGATTGATGTCCGCCATCGACAATATCTCTATTCTTGAGTCCATCGCATCATCAAGTTCAACAATTGACAGTTCAGACTCGACGCCATTAAAGCCTGCTATGCCTTCATCGGTGATCATCACCGCCTTTAGGCGAATAACATCGAGACCTTTGACAAATTCAAGCAGCTTATCAAAATCAAACTCGTAGCTTACATCGAATACCCAACCACAACTGTAAAATCCATCAACTTGTTTGGTCTTACATACTAACCCATGCTCATCAAATTCAAGTTGCTGCGCACTGGTATCTGCAGAGAACAGCGGACTGTAGTTTATATCTAACAGGCGTGCTTTAGGTTGAATAGTCACAGCTTGCACGGCTCGGACATTTGTCGCAGTTGACAGCTTATGAGGCAAGTTGATTGATGCTAAAATCGCAGGCAGTAACGCTTCATTCTGGGTATAACGCCAAGGTTCGACCGTCATGGTTTGCCCCTTTTCTATAGTGTTATCTTTAAGATATTGCTGCAATTCACCAATGAGTTTTTCGTCATAAGTATCAGCTTTACTGGCTAGCACAAGATCCGCCACCTGCAACTGCTGGTTAAAAATCTCATGTTGGGTATAACGGCTATCGCTAAGTTTTCGCGCATCAACTAGGGTGATACAGGACTTCATTGATAACACTTGCTGGTAATGGGCTTGGGTCAACACTTTTAGCACTTCATGTGGATGACCAAGCCCTGTGGGTTCAATGAGTAAACGATCGGGTTTAGCCTTGGCAATCAACTGATTGATTGCCACCTGCATGGGCAGGCCCGCAGCGCAGCACATACAGCCACCAGCCACTTCTTTTATCTGTATTTGGTCCGTTTCACTGCCTAATAGACCGGCATCAATGCCTATCTCACCAAATTCATTGACCAGTACCGCCCACACTTCACCCGCAGGTTTTTGGCTTAATAACGTTTTAATGAATGACGTCTTCCCCACACCGAGAAAACCGGTAATGACGTTGGTCGGGATTATTTTTTGGATCATGATGACAGCTCTGTGACGCAAGGTATTCAAGATTTTAATCGGGAA
The DNA here is from genome assembly GCF_041468565.1 of Shewanella sp. 10N.286.54.B9. Taxonomy (NCBI): domain Bacteria; kingdom Pseudomonadati; phylum Pseudomonadota; class Gammaproteobacteria; order Alteromonadales; family Shewanellaceae; genus Shewanella; species Shewanella sp. 10N.286.54.B9. Next base: position 4,056 of record NZ_JBFRIY010000056.1, on the reverse strand, counting down.
CAGAGGTCAATGTCACGACTGATATGGTAATCAGAACTCCAAATAGCTCCAATACCAATGGCATTCAGTAATTGACCCGTTCAGAGCCCCTCAGTTTTTTCAATTCAAAGCGCATTGGTAAAGAAATGGTTATTCCCTTTTAAGCCAATGCAAAGCAGAAGTGGAAAGCCTGAAGGGCTCACGTAGTGCGGCTGAGGTTAAAATAATTGGCAAAACGCTGAATGGTCAAACTTTTAATGCCATTGGTATAACCCAGGTACTTCGATGAGAAACACCTGCAAAATGTGTAGCTTCTGCTAGGTTTTATAGGTAACAAATCAAAAACTTGCCGATGGAGTGTGACATTTCTATGCTACCTAAACAGCTCATGCTATGGCTGACATTTGTTGCAGCGTCATTGCTACCCAGTTGTCTTTTCGCAAATTGGTCTTCCTTTGAGGCGCCCGAATTAACAAAGCAAAGTCAGTCTATCGCCCAAAGAACCAAGGCACTCCCTGAGCAGCACATTGCGACAAGTCGCGATCAAAGCCATGCAACGAGCATACTCATCGACACGTTTGGCCAGCAGCAATCTCATGCGAAATCCCTTAATCAACAGCTGCAACAGTTTAGAAAATCTAGCACTGATAAAAATTGGTTCAGCATTGAACAAACGAGACTTTCACTTGATAGTCTGAGCCAAAACAAAGCATATCTTTTAGCTTATGTGCCGCCTAGTGTTAATGAACGCTTTACTGGATTTGGCCCCGATGGGGTCAGGCAGCTAATGTTAGAGATTCAAGTCACTGAAGCCATCATCAACTATCAGCTCCTATTCCAGCTACGAAGCTTAGCCACATTCATCGCGGATCTTAAAGTCTCCCCCTTCCCGCTGGTAGTATTGGTTTTCAAGCTCGCTTTAATCGCAATGCTACTGTCATGGTGGCTAAAACATGCACCTACATTAATTGTGACTCAACTTGAAAACACTAAAAGTAAACCGTTAGCTCACGAGCCCATTAGTCACTCGTTTTGGCGTTACCTTAATAAAATACAGGCACCACTAGCTTGGTTTATCACCCTTTCGGTGGTGCTAAACACCTTAGTCAGTTTACCAGGCCTTGATAGCATCAATTATCTCAGCGTGGTCATTAACTGGAGCTTTGCCGCTGTCATTGTTATTCGCTTAATCACCGAGTTTGCTTCACACCATAGCCATTACAATAATCAATCAGAGATTGTTGAGCTAAGAGTGCGCACAGTAAAGCATTGGGTATGGACGATTGTGATTGCCGCTATCGTACTCAAAGCCACGGCAATGAGTGTCTACCAAGGCACGATATACGCTTGGGTTAAAACAGTAATACTGCTTATATTACTGCTTCTACTGATAAAAACATTAAGAGATTGGCGTAACATTGTCTTTAAGCAACTCGGTCAGATTGAGGAGCAACCAGCCTACGTTACATGGGCTATATCAAAGCGCAATAATCTATTTTTAGCACCAATAGCGACATTCATCGGTGTATACCGCCTGTTCTCGCAACGGTTATTCCAAGCACTTTTTAATAAGCTTTCAAAATACGAAAATTTTAAACATGCGCTAGCCTATTTTTTTAGAGTTGAAGTTGCCAAACAAAGTAAAGCTGACAAAGAGAACACCAACATGGTGCGAATTAAGGGCGAAAGAACCTATCAGTTTGTTACTCCTGGCCATGAAGATAGCGAACTGATTGAAGATTATGCCAGTAATGAGCTCAATGAAATCGCGCGCTATGTGTTAGCCCCCTCTCCCGCAATGGCACTGATTTACAGCGAACGCGGGCTCGGGCTAACCACCCTGTTAAAACGAGTCATCTATCGAGCTGATTCAGAAAGTGCGATTTACATCAATTGCCCCCACGCTGGATACAGTGCACTGATAGCACAAATTAACAGCGCGGTAGGCCTAGCTGAAGATGCCGATGAAACTGAGTTAATTAAACTGCTGCGCAATACCGACAAACGCTATGTTTTTTGTGTCGATGATTGCCAACGCATCATAAGCCCTAAAGTCGGCGGATTAAATCACTTAATGAAGCTATCTAAGCTACTACGCCGAGGTCGCAATCAGCACGGCATGTTACTGGGTATTGAACAGTCAGCGTGGCGCTTTGTGGGCCGTGCCCGCGGTGAGCGTTTACTGTTTGATAAAGTCATCGCGATGCCTCGCTGGAATGAGACCCAAATCGCCGCCTTGCTCAGTAGTCGCATGACTAACGATGGCGACAATGTCTTGAGTTTTGCAGGCTTAAAGTTACCCAAGCAATGGGATGAACAGGAACTGTCTGAGATAGAGCGCGCTGAACAAGGGTTTTACCGTATTTTATGGGATTACTCCGACGGCAACCCCAGCGTTGCACTGCGTTTCTTCAGGCAATCTCTGCATCAAGACAAAACCACTGGCGAAGTATTTGTGCGGATCTTCAAGGCACCGGATGCCAAAGAACTCGAAAGCATGCCAAAACCTATGCTCGCGGTGCTTAGAGCCATTGTACAGTTAGAAGTTGCCTCAGCAGAAGAGCTAGCGGCTTGCACCCAATTGGGTTTTGCAGAGGTACTGAATACCCTGCGCTATTTTCAAAACCGAGGCTTTATAGAACTGATTGACGACAAAGCAAAGATATCTTCGCATTGGTTTAGGTACATCACCAATACCTTGCATAATCAACATTTATTGGTGAAGTAAATGAAAATACAAGCATACGCAACACTATTGCTACTGGCGTTATTCTTAAGCTTTCAAGCACAGGCAGAAACGCTATCGCCGAACCTCGACAGTCTTACCGAAATTGCCAGCCTTATCCGCTGGAGCGGTGTATTTATGTCAATATTAGTCCTGTTTGTAGCTTGGTTAATGCTGAAATTCACGCAGAACATCGTTGACTCAATCAGCAGCCAATTTGCCCAACGGCGAATGCTGGCGCAAAAGCTACAATCTTTCTTCCAATTTTTTGTCTATATGACGGCTGGTATTTCAGTATTTATGCTCAGCTTTAGAGTTGACGACAGAGTACTGACGTTAATCGGAGGCACGCTGGCGGTATCGGTTGGCTTTGCAATGAAAGACCTTGCGGCTTCATTTATAGCGGGCTTAACAGTAATGATAGACAGGCCATTTCAAGTCGGAGATAGAGTGACCTTTGAGGGGCATTATGGCGATATTATCGCTATCGGCCTGCGCTCGGTGCGTATGTGCACTTTAACAGACGACATTATCACGATCCCCAACAGTAAGTTTTTAAGTGATGTTGTAGTCAGTGGCAATTATGGCGCACTAGACATGCAAGTGGTGATCCCTTTTCATGTTGCACTAGACCAAGACTTGACACTGGCAACCGATATTATCAGAGAAGCTGCAGCCTCAAGCCGCTATATTCACCTGCCAAAGCCTATCGTGGTGTTAGTGAAACAGGATATTAGCGACAGCTACTTTGCCATTAAGCTCACTTTAAAAGCCTACGTGTTAGATATTAAATATGAGAAGCTATTCGAAACAGATATCACCCTAAAAGTCATGCAAGAGTTTAAAAAGCAGCAAATCTGCCCACCTGCAATCATGCAAAGCACCAAACTCACCCGTTAGGAGATTAATCGGCAAGTCGAGTTGCGAAAAAATACTAGTCGATAAAGTGCTGGTCAATATAAGCGCACCAAAGGTCCGAATCAGCAGCAGGTAAAGATTCATTACCTCTGACACCGAGCTTAAACTCCACCACAGAGCGCCACTCCATAGAGCCTAAATCAGGGCCATGACCTTGACCGTCACCACTAACAACTTGTTTATCAACCTTTGCAAACCATGCTTGATTACACTGGCTTTCAATCAGCTCAAGCTTTGATGCTTTGTTTTCTCGTTCAGCACCATCACATGCAACGGTGAGAACACAAATCACCACAGCTAGAACTTTGTAACTAGTAAATCTGATTTTCATAGAAGGTTTACCTCTTAGCAAACGCTATAATATGTTCAATACTCGCCCTCCTATTAAAATTAAACAAGCTTTAAGCGACAGCATTGTAGTGGTACGGTGAATT